>DASYBP010000072.1:0-3268 GCA_036500715.1 Rhodopila sp. | reverse complement strand
ATTTCGCTACGCGCGATTTGCGATTATCAGACGTCGGAGATTAATTCGCGTGGCTGGGCACCGACCGGGATCATACCAGTACCAGTCTTGCTTTTGACCGGACGCAGCATCCTTGCTGAAATGCGATCAGGAGCACGAGCGCTATACCGCCTGCCGAGATTGGTTATGATCGAGGCCATCACGAACGGATAGTGCACCAGCGCGGGTAGCGGGTCGTGCCAGCGCCAATAGCCATCGATGACGCTGGCTTTGAGAGGGATAGCGCGAGATCCGACCCTCATTCGGTCGACGTATGACCCCTGCCAAACGACGGCATTCGCGGCGCTTCGCTCATGCGGCGGCAATGGCAGTCCGCATTCCTCGCAATAGCCGGCGAGCGGTATGTTGACACCGCAGAATGTGGCAATTTCTTCCTGCCAGTCTGTGCGCCCGACAGTCGGTTCGATGATCAAAAAACGACCCGAAACTGGATCGAGCTTGTATTCGATTCCGCCAAATCCCTGATACCCGACCAAAGCGAGAAATTCATCGGTTGTGCGTTCCAATCTCTCGCCGATCTCCCTGTTGTCCACTTGCGCACATAGGGCGGTGCTACCGCTACGTGGCGGGTTGCTGGCAAGTTTCTGACCCAGGAATTGGGTCGTGACATCGCCGCGGCGATAGAAAAGGGAGAAGTAAATATTGCAATCGGGGCCGTCGATGCATTCCTGCACGATGATCTCGCCAACCGCCGTGAGCAGCTTTCGGCTATTACTGTTCGCGGCCTGGTAGTCGTTCGCGATGATGAGTCGTGGAGCCCCGTTAAGGTGAAAAAACTGCTTGTCTGCGGGCTTGATGATTACGGGCAAACGAAGCGCCTGAATCCGTTCGATATCCGCTGGATGTTGCAGCACTTCGCTCCGCGGGACGGGTAGGCCGTGCGCCATCGCGAATTCGTGAAACCGGGCCTTGTCGTGCAGCATCAGCACGGTCTCATGCGCCGGTAAGCGAAGCCGGAACATCCCATCGAGCTCGGTGCGGAATTCCGAGATCGTCAATAACGCCAGCTCGTCCGTGATGATCAGAACGGGGCGACTGTCCAGCTGCTTTGCCAGCGAACGCAGCGCATCAATCAGGTTCGGCCCATGGAGGAGGTTGGTCCTAACCGGGTGAGCGTATCGGGACCACATGGCTGCGTCCAATCGCCTGTGGTCGAGCACGTAAGTCGGGACGTTACCCTTGGCGAGACTGCGGCATACACCGAGCCCGCTAAGCTGACCGCCGACGACAACGGCTGCCGGGTGTGCGCGCATTACGATCCCTGCTGAGGCACAGCCGACATCGGCGACCTCGCCATTTGGACGCGACGAGCCGGCTTGGTAAACAATCGGGTCAGGTGTCGTGCCGGATGGAATGCACCAAACACGAAACGGCAGACCGGCCCGAAGCTATAAGCGGATGCCGGACCGATGAAGTGTAGCCCCGGTATCGACGACTCGTAGTCGTGCGAGAGTAGGGGGGCTGTGCCGGTCACGCGCATGCGCGATGTCAATGAGCGGTCGAGAAAGCTGAGTCGACTCACATCGGTCTTGTAGCCGGTCGCGAAGATGACGTGATCCGCATGCACGGTGTCGGTCAGGCCATCGGGGGCGGTCAACCGCATCTCGACCGTGTCGCCGCGCCGAGTGATCCCAGAGAACGTGCGCCCAAGCAACTGCGGAAACTTGCCGATGACGCGATCGTGCATGAAGGCGCCACCCAATGGGCCGAGCGCCTTCGTATTGGCCAGACGGATGCGGATATTGGCCGGCATGCGATTAACGGCCCATGGGGCGGTCGCACAGACCACCATGGTCCAACCCTCGCCGATGCCGCTGTCAGGGGCAGCCGCCCTTTCGAACAAACTCCGCAGCCGCGGCGTGCCTGCGAATACCAGCCTGCTCGCTCGGGCGACCAGCGAGACGTCGGCGCCGCTTTCGTGCAACAGCGCGCATAGATCAATAGCGGACGAACCAGAACCGACCACCACCACCCGCTTGTCGGCCAGGCTGCCGAGCGGCCCGTAGTCGCCGCTGTGCGAGATCAGTTCGGGCGGAAGATGGCTCGCGAACGAGGGGATATGTTTGAAAGCCGACAGGCCGATCGCCACCACGACGTGACGCGCCCAGATCGTCTCGTCATCGTCGAAACGGGCCTCGAAGCCCGCCGCGACCGGTGTGAGCGAGACGAGCATCTTGTTCTCGACAAATGGCACGCAGCACGCCTGGAATGCTTCGCCGTAAGCGATGAAGGTTTCTCGCGGCAGTGCGACCAACACGTCATCATAAGGAAGTCCTCGCTCGGTGTAGAAGCGTTTGGCCGTAAAAGCCGCTTGGGCATCCGACAGGTTGGACGCCCATGGGTATGATTTGAGAAGCATCCCGGCGGGCATGTTGTTCTTCCACGCCCCCATCGGCTCCCCGAAGACCCGAGCGTCAATACCGCGGGAACGCAAATGTGCCGCAAGTGACAGACCATATGGCCCAGCACCAATGATCGCGACATTGATCGATCTCATCATCCATCATACCTGTGCAGTTGAAGACCGTGGGGCGGGCACAGTTGAGCACCGGGGCGAGTGCCCTGGCCCAGCCGGCTTGCTACACAGGGCCTTGTCACTAATTACTTTTTCGCGCAGAGTCCGTTCCAACCCGGATATTAGAGTCGTTGACGCGTGGAAACCCAGCACGCGATGCGCCTTGTCGGGGCAGCCGATCGACCGGCGGGGATCGCCAGGGCGAGGCGGGCCGTAATTGATCACAGGCCTCTGCCGCAACAACACGGCGATTTCCTCTGCCAGATCGATAATATTCGTCTCGACCCCGGTGCAGACATTAAAGACGTCGCTCATTTTGCCGTTCGCAGAACAATACTTCATCGCCGCCCGCAGCGCGTTCACCACATCACCCACGTAGATGAAATCACGGGTATGGTAGCCATCACCGTTAATGGTGATGGCCCTGCCTTCTTTGAGCCGATTGGAAAAGATCGTGATGACGCCCGAATAGGGTGACCGGGGATCTTGCCGCGGGCCGTAAACATTAAAGAACCGAACGCCGCAATTGGGCACTCCATGGACGCGGCTCGCGACGAACCCGTGTAGTTCGCAGCCGAGCTTGTCGGCGCCATAGGCCGAGACCGGTCGCGGCGTTGCGTCCTCGGACAGCGCATCCGGGTTCTCGCCGTACACCGCTGCCGATGATGCGTAGACCACCGGTATCGGCGAACCGGCCCGACGGGCGGTATCGAA
>DASYBP010000071.1:0-3245 GCA_036500715.1 Rhodopila sp. | reverse complement strand
CAGGCCCGGACCAAATACAGGGCCCGGACTAAATACAGGACCCGGACCGAATACAGGGCCCGGACCAAAAACGGGACCCCGGGCTAAATCGTGATTCGGACCCCCAATTCCACCACCCGGTCGCTGGGGATCCGGAAGAATTCGGTCGCTGGTACGGCGTTGCGCGCCATCACCAGGAACAGCGCCCGCCGCCACCAAGGCAACTTCGGCGCCATGCCGGTCACCAGGACCTCCCGCCCGAGGAAGTAGCTCGCCTGGGACACCCGGACCTTGAGTTGGTCGGTCAGATCCTCGAGCGCTTTCGGGATGTTTGGGCTTTCCATGAAGCCATAGTGCAAGACGACGCGGTGAATGCCTGGCGCCAGTTCCGCAACCTCCGCTCGGCGGTGCTGCGAAACCTCCGGCACATCCTCGTTCTGCACCGTCACGAACAGGACGTTTTCGTGCAGCACCTTGTTGTGCTTCAGATTGTGCAGCAACGAGGTCGGGACGTAATCCGGGTTGCCGGTCATGAACACCGCCAGCCCAGGCACACGGATGATCCGCGACTGCGGCAGCCTGGCCAGAAACGGCGCCAGGGGCATGCTCGACTGCTTCCACTTGGCCAGCAGAAGGTCGCGGCCGCGCTTCCACGACGTCATCATACCGGTCAGCGCGATGCCGAGGACCAGCGGCACCCAGCCGCCCTCGACGACCTTGACGGTGTTGGCGCTGAAGAAGACCGTATCCACCAGGAACAGGCTGCCGAACACCGAAACCGCCGCGGCGCGTGACCAGTGGAACTGCCGGCGGAACACCACCATGGCCAGGACCGCGGTACACAAGAATGTCCCGGTCACCGCGATGCCGTAGGCGGACGCCAGATTGTCAGATGTCTTGAAGGCCAGGACCAGGAGCACGACACCAACCGCGAGCGCGGTGTTCACCTGCGGCACGTAGATCTGTCCTTCCTCCACGTTCGACGTATGGCGCACCGTCATGCGCGGCAGGAAGCCAAGCTGCATGCATTGCCTGGCCATGGAAAACGCGCCCGAGATCACCGCCTGGCTGGCGATCACGGTGGCCGCGGTTGCCAGCAGCACCATCGGCAGCCGCATCCAGACCGGTCCCAGCAGGAAAAACGGATTCTGAATTCCCGAAACGTCGCGGATCATCAGCGCGCCCTGGCCGAAATAGTTCAGCACCAGACAGGGGAGTACGAAAGTCAGCCAGGTGATGCGGATCGGCCTGGCGCCGAAATGTCCCATATCGGCATACAGCGCCTCGGCCCCGGTGACGCACAGCACGACCGCACCCAGCACGAAAAAAGCCATGCCCTTGTAGGCGATGCACAGGGACAGTGCGTACGTGGGGGAGAGCGCCAGCAGCACAAAGGGATGCGGGACGATCTCGGCCAGACCGAACAGACCGATGAGGAAGAACCAGATCACCATGATCGGGCCGAACACCCGGCCAACATGGCCAGTGCCTTTGTATTGTCCGGCAAACAGCGCAACGATCACCACGACACTGATCGGCAATACGTAGAATTTCAGGTCCGGCGCCGAAACCTCCAGTCCCTCGACCGCCGACAGCACCGAGATCGCCGGGGTGATAACGCCGTCGCCGAAGAACAGACAGGCGCCCGCGATGCCGACTAGGGCGATCCCGCTCTTGACGCTGCGGCCAACCGAGACGCGCTGCGCCAACGCCATCAACGCGAGAATGCCGCCTTCCCCCCGGTTGTCGGCCCGCATCACCAGGAAGACGTATTTCAGCGTGACGATGATGATCAGCGACCAGAATATCAGCGACAGCACCCCCATGATCTCGACCCGGGTGGTGGTGGCGGGATCGAACAACTGCAAGCTGGCCTTGAAGGCGTAGAGCGGGCTGGTGCCGATGTCGCCGTACACAACGCCCAGCACCGCCATCAGCAGGGTGCCGCTCGGTCTCGTCGAACCTGGGTGCTCGTCCCGGTCCTGGCTCAAATGGATAAACCTCGTAGATTCCCGGTCGCGTTGCGAAGCATTCGCCGCCGCCCGACCATATCCCCAATTCTGGGCGGGGCGTCCCTTACCCTGCCGCCTGGTTCGGGGCAAGCAAGCGGTAATAGGAGCCGTCGTCAACCCAGCATCTGCTGGGCGAATTCCTCCCACTCCCGACGGTTCAATCCGCTGGTTTCCTGGGTAACGGCCTCGCCACCCAGCATCCGCTTCACCACGGCGACCATCTGGGCCGACAGGGTCACCGCGCCCAGCCGATAGTCGCGGAACGCGGCCGCCGCCACCGGCACCCACGCCTCGGAGATGCGCAGCATTTCATCCGCGTAGGCGCGAATTTCATATTGCGCGTGCGGGTCGGCGCGTAACGACAGAAAATGGAACAGGTTATGGAGATTGGTCTTCCAATACCATTGCGTATAAGTATTGAGCGTCAGGTTCATCCGCGCGAGTTCACGGGCGAGACCGCGGCGGGCGGGATCGGCGCGCCGACCTTCGTTCAACATCACAGCGTAATGATCGTAGCAGCGTTCCGCATCGCCGCGCAGCATGTCCAGCACCTGCGCCGCTTCGTCGCCGTCCAGGATGTCGCCGCGTCCCTGGCGGTTGGTGACCGACTGCGCCGCGAGATGGTCGGGCGAGGGGATGTAGAACTCCCGATCCAGGATCGAGTATCGCGCGGAGTATTCGTTCACGTTGGCGGTGCGATGGCGGATCCATTGCCGTGCCACGAAGATCGGCAGTTTGACGTGGAATTTTATCTCGCACATCTCGAACGGCGTGGTGTGACGGTGGCGCATCAGATAGCGGATCAGTCCGGCGTCTTCCTGCACGCGCCTGGTGCCGCGGCCATAGGACACACGAGCAGCCTGCACGATAGCGCTGTCGTCGCCCATATAATCGATGACCCGGACGAACCCGTGGTCCAGCACCGAAAAGGCCTGGAACAGCACAGCCTCCAGCGCCGGGACGGTTGGCCGGATGGTTGCGCCGGCCCGGGCGCGGGCGTCGGCGATCTCGGCCGCTTGCTGCTGTGTGCTCGAATCGTCAGCCAAGGCAATCTCCCCACAAACCAGAGGAGCGTGCCCATACAGCGCTCGGCGGTCTTGAAAAAGCGGCTTTTCGCCCGTCCAGCGAGGCGCTTTGCTTGAGGTGGCCGATTCACGCGGCTTCGCCGCGATCGGACACCAAGGAAAGCACTTTCCTGGGCCCCGGTTTCGTCTATCATGCCGCATTGCAAAGCGGAGACGCGAATGCCGGCCG
>DASYBP010000070.1:0-1858 GCA_036500715.1 Rhodopila sp. | reverse complement strand
ATCCGGCCATCCTGAATCGATGCGTCGCCGATGGGCACATCGGACTCGCGTCGCTGGCGGTCCGCATTGACGCAACGGGCGGATCGATGAAGCTCACCTCGACGATCGGCGCTGGCACGCGGGCATCGGTGACCACGCCTGCCGGCGCCGACTGAACGCGCTGGCCCCCGAATGGGTCCGGGCACATGTCGCGGGCTCTGACTCACGATGCCGTTCGGCGGCTGCGGGCCAGTCCGGCATTTTGCGCGAGGTCGGCGTCGAGGGAATCCGGGCATTCACCCAATCAAGGCATTCGTCCGGCACTCGGCCCCAAGTTAGCTCGCGGGCCCCACCTCGGCAAACCCTGGTTTGAATCACGGCGACCCGGCTATTCTCGCCTCGTCATGACAGATCGAGCGTACGCTTCAAGCGGTGGAGAACGACGTTCACCAACGCGCGAACGCCGACATCGCCTGAACGGCAACCGGTTGATCGTGGTCGCTGCCAAGGTGCTCGCCGCGCTGACCGCGGCGGTGGTGGTTGTCGTCATTGGCATCGGATGGATCACGTACCGCAGTGCATCGGCGGGCATCACCAAATCCGAGGCCTTGGCCGGTGAACCTGTATCGACCGGAAGTGATCAAAACATCCTGATCATGGGGCTGGACAGCCGTCGCGACCAGAGGGGCCGGCCCCTGCCGCCAGACATCTATGACGCGCTGCATGCGGGCGGTGAGGACTCCGGCGACGGCGACGCCGACGCGCTCATCGTGCTGCACTTGCCCGCCGGGAACGCCCCGGCCACGGCGATCTCGATCCCTCGCGATGACTATGTCGATCTGGCCGGATGCCCGACCTCGGATTGCCGCGGCAAGGTCAAGGAAGCCTACAGCCTCGCCTACCAGCGCGTGATGGACGGCCGCGGCTCCGCCAATCTGCAATCCAATCCCGCCACGCCCGAAGGGCAAGACTCCACGGCGAAAGAACAGGCAGCTCGTGAGGCGGGGCGCAAAGCTGAGATCAGCACGGTCAGGCGTCTGCTGCAAATCCCGATCGACCACTTCATTGAAGTCACCTTGGCAGGGTTCTTTCAGCTCGCGCGGGTGGTCGAACCCATCACTGTGTGCCTGAACGAGGACACCGCGGATCGCTATTACTCGGGCGCGGACTTTCATCGAGGCATCCAACAGATCAGCGCAGTCCAGGCGATGGCGTTCGTTCGGCAACGTCGTGACACCAACGATGCGATGTTCACCGACCTGGATCGAAGCCGCCGCCAGCAGGCCTTCATCGTCTCGGTGGTCAGTGCGCTGCGCCGCGGCGGGGCGTTGTCGAACCCTACTCGGCTGCGCGCCCTACTGGACGTCGCCAAGCAAAACGTCGCCGTCGACGCTGGTTTCGACCTAGACGACATCGTGGGTAAGGCGTCGGCGTACCCCAACAGGCCAGTCGTGCTGTACACGCTGCCGGTCACCAGTTTCGGCGAAATCTCGAACGGTGCATACGTAAATTTCATCGACGTATCCACCATCCGCTCCATCGTGGAAAACCTGGTGGCCGCCGATTCGCCTGAAGCACCCTCGACCAGCAGCCTCAGCACAACAGCACAACCGGGCGACGGCGCGCAGCTCTCCGCGGGCGGCGCCGCGCTCGACGTGGTCAACGCCTCAGGCAGGCAAGGCGAGGCCGCGGACCTCGAAATGTCTTTAGCAACAGGGCACTTCAGCAAGGGGAACATCAGTACCGGCGATTCCACCAGCCGGACAAGCACCATCGCCTACGGATCCGGCGCGAAGGTACCGGCGACTGAGCTCGCCGATGAATTCGGCATAATTGCCAACCCATCCGACAGCGTCGCCCGCAACACGGTGCGACTAAC
>DASYBP010000069.1:0-7929 GCA_036500715.1 Rhodopila sp. | reverse complement strand
CTGGCCCCGTTCACCGGCCTGGTCAACGCCGTCCTGCGCAAGGTCGCCTCGGCTGGGCCGGATGCCCTCACAGAGCTGAATTCGGCTCGCCTCGATACGCCCGTGTGGCTGTGGGCCTCCTGGGGCCAGGCTGCGCGCGCCATCGCTCTTGCGCATCAGTCAGAGGCGCCGCTGGACGTCACTTTGAAGCCGGGCGTCGAGCCGCCGCCGGGCGGCACCGTCCTGCCCAGCGGATCGGTCCGTTTCTCGGCCGGCACGCGGGTGGCCGACATTGCGGGCTTCGAGTCCGGCGACTTCTGGGTACAAGACGCCGCTGCCGCGATGCCGGCACGCTTGCTCGCGGCGCGGCGCGGTGAGCAGGTCGCCGATCTCTGCGCGGCGCCAGGCGGCAAGACCGCGCAACTTGCCACCGCCGGCGCCGATGTGACCGCGATCGAGCGCGACCCGGCCCGTATCGAGCGCTTGATCACCAATCTGCGGAGCTGGCACTTGCACGCGGATGTGATCAATGCCGACGCCACCACCTGGACCGCCGCGCAGTCGTTCGACGCCGTGCTGCTCGATGCCCCGTGCAGCGCCACAGGCACCATCCGGCGCCACCCCGATGTCGCTCGGCTGAAGCGGCCGCGAGACGTGCAAACCCTCACGCAGGCCCAGGACAAGCTGCTGGAAGCCGCGGCCGGAATGCTGCGCCCGGGTGGCCGCCTGATCTATGCCGTCTGCTCGCTGCAGCCGGAGGAAGGCGCCCCGCGCGTCGCCGCCGCCAGCCGATTCGGTCTGCGGCAGGATCCGTTCGGGGCCAATGAGCTGGCGGACTTGCCGGAAGCACTGACGCCGGAGGGATTTCTCCGCACCCATCCCGGCCTTTGGCCTGACCGCGGCGGCATGGATGGTTTCTTCGCCGCGCGCCTGATCAAGGCCTGATCGACCTTGTGTCACGTCGGCCACGATGGCTAGAAGCATGCCATGGTAACTCCCGATTCGCGGCACGTCACCATTGCCCCCAGCCTCCTCGCCGCCGATTTCGGCCGCCTGCGAGACGAAGTCAGCGCGATCGAAGCGGCCGGTGCCGACTGGCTGCATCTTGACATCATGGACGGCCATTTCGTCCCGAATATCAGCTTCGGCCCGACCGTCCTGGCCGCCCTGCGTCCGCACACCAGACTACCGTTCGATGTCCACCTGATGATCGCGCCGGTCGATCCTTATCTGGACGCCTTCATCGACGCCGGCGCCGATCACCTCCTGCTGCATCCCGAGGCCGGCCCGCATCTGCACCGATCGCTGCAGCACATCCGTGCCGCCGGCAAGAAGGCTGGTGTGGTACTGAACCCGGCCACCTCGCCCGACGCGGTCGACTGGGCGCTCGATCTTACCGACATCATCCTGGTGATGTCGGTGAACCCTGGCTTTGGCGGCCAGACGTTCCTCAACTCCCAACTGCCCAAGATCGCCCAGCTTCGCCAGATGATCGACGGCGCGGATCACCCTGTTGCGCTGGCGGTCGATGGCGGCATCACCGCGAAGACCGCGCCCGCCGTCCTGGCCGCCGGTGCCGACACACTGATCGCCGGCACGTCGGTCTTCCATGCCGCCGATTACGCAAAAGCAATCGCTGAACTGCGAGCAGCCGCATGACGGTGGCGACCCCGAGAAGCTGGATGCGGGAGGCAAGGCGAGCGATGGCCCGGCTGCCCAGCCTGCGGATGGGGCGCGTGCCCGACGCTCCGGCGCTGTCGGTGCGTGATCCCTGGCCCGGCGACCCCACCCTCGGCGCGCGGTTGATCAAAGGTGAGCTCGAAATCGGCGGCGCGTCTCAGCCCCTGAGGCAAGGCGGCTGGGGCCATCTCGGCGGGTCCGCTGTGCTGCGCTCCGGTGCCCACAGCTTCATTTGGCTGCGGGACCTGCGCGCCCTTGGCACCGACGCCGCCCGGTTGCGGGCCCGAAGCCTGGTGTCGGACTGGATCGCCAACCCCCCGTCCGACTCCCTGGCCCACCGCCCCGACGTCGTCGGGGCCCGCATCACCGCCTGGCTCGGTCATTACGACTTCTTTGCCGCGACCGCCGACGATGCGTTCCGCCAGCGGCTCATGAGCCGGCTGGTGGTTGACGCCAGAGGCCTGTCCGCTGCCCTGCCGGCCGAGGAAATCGACGCGCGGGCGCTGACTGCGTTGAAAGGCCTGATCGCCGCCGCCGTTGCCCTGCGCGAACATTCGGGCTTTTTGACGCGGGCACTGCGCTTCCTGCCGCAGGAAATCAGCCGCCAGATCCTGCCCGACGGCTGCCATGCCGAACGCAGTCCGGCCGCGCAGTTGGCGGCGTTGCAGGATCTGACTGAAATTCGCGCGTTGTTTCAGATTTCGCAAACCCAGCCGCCGCCGGTCCTGGGGCACGCGATCGAGCGTATGGCACCCGCCTTGCGCGTGATGCGCCACGGCGACGGGGGACTGGCGCTGTTCAACGGCAGCAAGGAAGAAACCGCCACGCTGGTGGATCTGGTACTGACCCAGGCCGGCCGCGGCGGCCGCGGTCCCTTAGCGCTCACCGAGGCCGGCTTCAGTCGCATGCAGGCCGGCCGCAGCGTGCTGATCGTCGACTGCGGCGCGCCGGCGCCGTCCGGCTTGGACCGGTTCGCCCATGCCGGCACGCTGTCGATGGAACTGTCCATCGGCCGCGACCGGATGATCGTCAATTGCGGCGCGTTCCCCGCCGGCCCTCCGGAATGGCAGGACGCGGCGCGAGCCACCGCCGCGCACTCGACCCTCGTCATCGGCGACCTGAACAGCAGCGAACTGAAGCCCGAGGGCCTGGGCCGCCGCCCGGTGACGGTCGAAGTCAACCGCCAAGAGGCCGACGGCGCGCACTGGCTGGACGTCTCCCACGACGGCTGGAAGAAAGCGTTCAACGCGATTCACCGCCGCCGCCTCTACATGGCGGAGAGCGGCGAGGACATCCGCGGCGAGGACCTGATCGAGTCACCCGACCCCCAGCCGTTCGCCCTGCGCTTTCATCTGCACCCGGATGTTCAGGCTAATGGCCAGCAGGACGGCTCCGCGGTGCTACTGCGGCTGAAATCCGGCACCTTCTGGCGGCTGCGGGCGGACGGTGCGCGGCTGAGCCTGGAGGAGACGATCTATCTCGGCGGCCCCGAACCACGCCGGGGCGAGCAGGTGGTGCTGACCGGCTTCGCCGACGGCCCGCAACACGTCAAATGGGCGCTCAGCAAGGTCGAACGCGCCGGGTGATCCCGCCAATCACCTTGTGTCCTGGCCGGGCTTGGCCCGGCCACCCACGACTTTGCTAACCGCGGCGCCACAATCCATGGGTCGTCGGATAATCCGCGAACCGACCGCCATGCGCCTCGGAAGCCGATGGTCGCGCTTCCACCCCCGATGAAAATCATCGAAGTCACCAACGTCGACTTTTCGCTAAGGCACTTCCTGCTGCCGCTGATGCGCGCCATCCGCGCCCGCGGCCACGACGTGATCGGCGCCTGCACCGATGGACCCCTGCTGGACGAGGTCCGAGCCGAGGGCTTCCGCGTCATCCGCATCCCCTTCGTCCGCCGCCTCTCTCCGCTCGGACACCTGCGCGCTTTCCAGTCCCTCGTCGCCATCCTGCGTGCGGAGAAGCCCGACCTCGTCCATGCCCACATGCCAATCAGTGGCTTCCTGGCCCGCCTCGCCGCGCGCATCGCCGGCGTGCCGAAGGTCGCCTATACCTGCCACGGCTTTCTGTTCAACCACGCGTCGTCCTCACTGCCTCGCAGGGCGCTGTCGCTCGCGATGGAATGGATCGCCGCCAGGGTCACCGATGTCTTCCTGACGGTCTCGGAAGCCGAGGCCCGCGACGCCCGCCGCCTCCGCATCGCGCCGAACGCTGAACCGGTCCTCAACGGCCGCGACCCCGCGGTCTTTCATCCCGATCCCGCCGCCCGCGCCCGCATCCGCCATGAACTCGGCGTCCCCGGCGACCAGGTCGTCATCATCGCCGTCTCCCGCCTGGTCTGGCACAAGGGCTACCCGGAACTCGCCGCCGCCATGCGCACGGTGCCGGAGGTCGAACTCTGGGTCGTCGGCGAGCGCCTGGACAGCGACCGAGGCGCCGATATGGCCGCACTGCTCCGTTCCTCCGGGCTTGGCGACCGCCTCCGTATGCTTGGCTATCGCACCGACATTCCGGCCGTGCTCGCCGGCGCCGACATTTTCGCCCTGCCCAGCCGCTTCGAGGGCCTGCCGATGTCAGTGATCGAGGCGATGCTGACCGGCCTGCCCGTCGTCGCCACCACCGTCCGCGGCCCGGCCGAACAGGTGGTCGACGGCGAAACCGGCCTTTTGGTCGCCCCCGGCGACGTCACCGCCCTGTGTGCCGCACTGGGCAAACTCGTTGACGATCCGGGCCTTCGCACCCGCCTTGGGATCGCCGGCCGGCAACGCGCGCTCGACCGCTACGACGAAGCCAAAGTTCTCGCACGAACCCTGGACCTGCTCGGTTTGTAGGTCTATCCCGCCCCCGCGCAGCATCAGGCGCCAGCAGCATCACGGAAAGCCGCCGCCATGAACGACATGGTCCCCATCCGCCGGGCGTTGATTTCCGTCTCCGACAAATCTGACCTGGTGCCCTTCGCCCAGGCGCTGGCGGCGCGCGGTGTCGAAATCCTGTCAACCGGCGGGTCCGCGAGAACCCTGCGCGACGCGGGCATCGCCGTGAAGGGAGTCTCCGACCACACCGGCTTCCCCGAGATCATGGACGGGCGCGTCAAGACCCTGGTCCCGCAGATCCATGGTGGCATCCTGGCCCGGCGCGACGTTCCAGAACATCTGGAACAAATGCGCGTCCACAACATCGCGCCGATCGACCTCGTGGTCGTGAACCTCTACCCGTTCGAGGCGACCGCCGCGACCGGCGCGCAATACAATAACTGTGTGGAAAACATCGACATCGGCGGCCCGGCACTGATCCGCGCCGCCGCCAAAAACCACGATTTCGTCGCCGTTCTCACCGACCCCGACCAATACGCCGATGTCCTGTCGGAGATCACCGCGACCGGCGGCACATCATTGCTGCTCCGGCAGCGGCTGGCCGGCGCCGCCTATGCCCGCACCGCCGCTTACGACGCGGCGATCAGCGCCTGGTTCGCGGAACAGCGCGCCGACACCTTTCCCCAGCGGCTGACCATTTCCGGCATGCTGCGGCAGACCCTTCGCTACGGCGAAAACCCGCATCAGGCAGCCGCCTTCTACGCCACGATTAACCCCACCGGCCACCGCCGCGGCGTGGCGACCGCGGTGCAGGTGCAGGGCAAGGAACTGTCCTACAACAACCTGAACGATACCGACGCGGCGTTTGAATGCGTCGCCGAGTTCGCGGCCCCGACCATCGCCATCATCAAGCACGCAACGCCCTGCGGCGTCGCCTCCGCGGCGCGGCTGGCCGACGCCTGGGATGCCGCGTTCCGCTGCGACCCGGTGTCGCCCTATGGCGGCATCGTCGCCGTCAACCGCACATTGGACGCCGAAGCGGCGGAAAAGATTGCTGCGATCTTCACCGAGGTGATCATAGCCCCCGGCGCCGACGATGCCGCGAAAGCCATCTTATCGAGGAGGCGAAACCTTCGCCTCTTGTTGACCGGGGGGATGCCCGACCCGGCATCCCCCGGTCTGACATTTCGTAGCCTGTCGGGTGGCTTCCTGGCCCAGACCCGCGACAGCGGCCAGGTCGGGACAGGGGAGGCTAAAGTCGTTACTCAACGCGCGCCGACCGCGCCCGAATTCGCCGATCTTCTGTTCGCCTTCCGGGTCTGCAAGCATGTGAAGTCCAACGCCATCGTCTATGCCAAGGACGGCGCCACGGTCGGCATCGGCGGCGGCCAGCCGAACCGCGTCGACTCTGCTCGCATCGCCGCCTGGAAAGCCGAGGAAGCCGCCAAGGCGGCCGGCCTGGGGGAGTCTTTGACTCAGCGCAGCGTGGTCGCCTCGGATGCCTTCTTCCCGTTCGCCGACGGACTGGAAGCCGCCGTTGCCGCCGGCGCCACGGCCGTCATTCAACCCGGTGGCTCGATCCGCGATGCCGAGGTCATCGCCGCGGCCGACGCGGCCGGGATCGCCATGGTGTTCACCGGGATGCGCCATTTCCGGCACTGACCGGCAACATTGAATGGCTACCCGGCCAGCCTCAGGCCCATCACGTCCGGTGCCGGTCGGCGAACTCCGTCACGTAATGCTCGATCCGTGCGATCGGGACAGGCTTCGCCAGCGCGGGGATCGCGGCATACCGAGGATCGATCTCGCATCCGGCATACCCGGAGACAAACACCACCGGCACGTCGCGGGCGACCAGCACATCGACCACGGGATAGATCAGTTCTCCCCGCAGGTTGACGTCCAGGAAGGCGCCGTCAATCGCACGATCGTTTCCGGCTTGGATGAGGCTCATCGCTGTCGCCACATTGGTGGCGGGTCCCACCACCTGGCACCCGCAGGCCACCAGTATGTCCTCCAACAGCAGCGCGATCATGGCCTCGTCGTCGACCACCAGAATGCGCGGCGGATGGCCCCGCTGTTCGGCCATCATCGACCCTGGCTCCCGGTCTGCGCCATGATTCTCGGCGAAAGCGGCAGCCGAATTCGGCATTCCACTCCAGTGGCGGCGAAATCAAGCCGCGTATCCCCGCCGAGCTCGAGAACAATGGCCCGCTCAAGCAGCCGAGAGCCGAAACCTCGGCCTGACGGCGGTGCAACGGTTGGTCCGCCATGTTCGAGCCACCGTATCTCGACGCACGGCGCTTGTCCCGCGGCGTTCACAGTCCAGCCGACGTCGATCTTGCCGGCTGGGTCAGATAGCGCGCCGAATTTGGCCGCGTTCGTGGCAAGCTCGTGGAACGCGAGGCTCAACGTCATGGCTTCGTTTGGCGCCAGCGAAATGCCCGGCCCCGTGATGGTCCACCGCTGCACATGACCAACGGCCTCGTAGGGCGCGAAGCCCAGGCGCACCGCGTCGGCGAGTTCGGCTCCCTCCCATTCCGACTGCCTCAACAGGTCGTGCGCCTTCGCGAGCGCCTCGAGTCTCGCCGCAAAGGCGTCATAGAACTGTTCGGGAGGCGCGAACATATGTGTCTGCGCGGCGATTGATTGCACGACCGCAAGGGTGTTCTTCACCCGATGCGACAATTCACCCAGCAGCAGTGACTGGCGTGCCGCCGCGTGCGCGCGAACCTGCTCGCGTTCTGCCTCGGCGCGCTTTAGCGCGGTCAGATCCTGCAGGCAGTTGACCGCCCCGATTTGCTTTCCGCTGTCATCGAAGATCGGGGCGACATTGAGCAGCACAGGGACACGTGACCCATCTGGCCGTTCGACGATCGCTTCCTGATCATTCCACGGCTTGCCATGCTGCAGGACCCACCCCATCGACGTCTGTTCATGGGGAAGATACCTTCCGTCGGGCCAGAAAAGTTTGTGCGACCCACAGAATTTTTCATCGGTCTGGCCAGGCCTGGGGGAGCGCCCCCAAAGTTGCGTGGCACGCTCGTTAAACGCGACAATAACCGCGTCCGCGTTGCACACATAGACCGCGGCTGGAAGAATCTCAATCAGGCGCTTGGAAAACCATTCAAGTCCGTGTTCGAGGTCACCCATCAACGCCTCGCCGAGGACAGGATAGCGGTCATCAGACCGTAACCGATGCCCGGATGACCATGCAATAATCAACCAGGCCCATCAGTCTGAAATATTACCTACCGCAGCGCGAAACACTTGATGACATTGAAGACCAAGGCCAAGCACCCCTCAAGGGGATTGCCCTATACTGGACTCGTTTAAATCGGTTCCGCGCTCATTGTGTCGTTATGCTGACATTTCGGTCCGCACCGGCGCTGATCGTTCTTGGGAGGGATCGACGACCCGAACGCGGTACTATCGATCGACATCAATT
>DASYBP010000068.1:0-4764 GCA_036500715.1 Rhodopila sp. | reverse complement strand
CCCACAGTCCATCAGCCCCGTTGGCACATGCGTAGGAGCCGACCCTGGCCGCCCATTCCGGGTCAGACCCAAATTCCTCGCGCCAGGACCACAGGCGGCGCGTCGAAAGTTGCAGGGCGTATTCCTTGGTAAAGCCGATCGCGCCGTGCACTTGGTGGGCGATTTCGCAGGCCAGGGTTGCGGCCTCTCCTACCCTGGTCTTGGCGATGGCGATCAAGAACAGTTCTCGCTCGCGGCCAGTCTTGCCAAGCGCCTGGATGCCGAGGTTCGCAGCGGCGACGGCGGCGGCGGTCTGGCCGGCGAGGACTGCGAGGTTCTGCTGCACGGCCTGGAATTTTGCGATCGGGCGGCCGAACTGCACGCGTTCCTGGGCGTAGCCGACCGCGAGGTCCATCGCCCGTTCCAACGCTCCTGACATCATCGTGGCGCGTGCCAAAGCGCCGCGGCGGTAAAGCGCGCCGCGGGAGATGCCGTTGCCAAGTGGCCCGACGGCGTCGGCGGACAGGCGCACGCGAGCGAAGGTCAGCGTGTCCCTGGGTTCGTTGGCGAGGTTTTTTCCTGTCGCGACCTGGGCGTCGCCGGTACGTTCAAGGGCAACGGCCATTTCGCCGTCGGGTCCATCGGCGATCAGCACGGTCTTGCTGGCGTGTGACGCATAGGGGATGCGGCTTGCCTTGCCGGACAGGCGCCAGCCGTTGCCGTCCCGGTCGAGATTGAGGCGATCGGCGCCGCGGACCGGTCCGACGGCCATGGGACCGTCAGAAAGTTCAAGGCCAGCACTGGCGGCGATCCAACCGGCCAGCATCGTTTCGGCGAGCGGGATGGGCGCGGAAAAGCGGCCGGCGACGCGCAGAACGGCGAACAGGTCGGACCATTCCGCGTCCGCCCCGCCGGCAGATTCCGAGAGGGCCGCCAGGGTCACGCCGGTTTCGGCAACAGCGCGCCAGAGGTCGTCGGCGAATATGCCGGTTTCGGCGCGGTCGATGACCTGCTTGGTGGATTTGTCCTCGAACAGCCGGGTCATGCTGTCCAGCAGCATGCGGGTTTCGTCGCGAATGGGCATATGTCTGCTCCTTCAGCGCAGGCCGAGGCCGCGGGCGATGATGCCGCGCAGGATTTCCCGTGTGCCGCCCTGGATGGAAAAGCGCGGCGCATTCATCGTGCCGCGGGCGATCAGCGAGACGTAGGTCTCGACGGCTTCCAGTTCCGGTTCGGTCGGGAATAACTGGCGGGCGACGACGGGAATGTCCTGCTCGTAGCGCGTACCAAGATCTTTCACCACAGCAGATTCGTTATTGGGCTGCAGCCCTTCCTGCAGCATGCCGGCGATCGAAAGCGACATGCCGCGCAACGTGGCGAGTTGCGCGATCAGCTTGCCCAGCGCGGCGGCGGTTGCCTGGTCAGGCGAAGGGCCGGCCATGCGGACCATCTCGCGCAGCAGTTCGAACAGCACCAGGAAGCGGTCGGGAGCGCTGCGCTCGAAAGCGAGTTCGCTGGTGACCTGGTTCCAGCCGTTGCCTTCGCGTCCGAGCAGATGGTTGTCGGGGACGATCACATCGGTAAGAAAGATTTCGTTGAAGCTGTGCTCGCCCAGCAGGTTCAGGACGGGACGGATTTCGATACCGGGCAGCTTCAGATCCAGCAGGAATTGGGTGGCGCCGGCGTGGCGATCAGGCTCTTCTTTACCTTCGCCGGCCATCTTGCAGAACAGAATCGCGTAGTCGGCGCGGTGGGCGTTGGAGGTCCACAGTTTGCTGCCGTTGATTTTATAGCCGCCGTCAACTTTCACCGCTCGGGTGCGCGTGCCGGCAAGATCGGAGCCGGAGTTGGGCTCGCTCATGCCGATGCAGAAGCTCAGTTCGCCAGCAGCGATTTTCGGGCAGAAGAACTGTTTCTGCTCGTCGGTGCCGAAGCGCAGGATGTTGGGGCCGCTTTGGCGATCGCCGGTGTAGTGCGCGGATAAAGGGGCGCCGGCGGCGAGCATTTCCTCGATCACGACGTAGCGTTCGAAGGCGCTGCGTTCATGCCCGCCATATCGTTTCGGCCACGTCATGCCGATCCAGCCACGTTTGCCCATGGCTTTGCTGAACCCGCGATTGAAGGAGCTTTTCGAAAGCCCCATCAGGTGCTGGTGCTCTTTGATGAACCCCCGAACCTCGGCGCGCATCGCCAGCGCCTCGGGCGGCAGTTCGACGGGATCGAAACGGAACATTGGTGTCGCCATGCTCGTTTCCCTACCAGTTCGTGTTGAACCCGGCGAAGGTGTGCGGGATGCGGCGGATGTCGGCGACCAGTTCCTGTATCAGGCCGGATGGGGTGCCGGGCGGAAAATGCATGTCGATCGAGTCGGCGAGGCCACCGAAGCGTTCGTCTATGGCTTTGGCGATGGTGTCGTAGGTGCCGCAGGCGGCGAAGATGCGCACGGCATCGTCGGATACTTCGGCGCCCATGCGGTCCCACTGACCTTCCACCGACATGCGGTGCAGTTTTGCGCCAAGATCTTCCAGGCCGTGCAGCGCGAGGATAGGCAGGTAGGTGCGGGTCGAGCCATAGAAGCCGATGCGGCGGCGGGCCTTTTCCATTTCGGCGGCGACCGTAGCCTCATCAGGGCCGGTGCAGATGAAACCGCCGCCGTGAACGTCGAAATGCAGGCGGGAGCGGGCGCTGCGGCGCATGCCCTCCATCATCTGCGGCAGGCAGACTTCTTCGAGATAGGCGCGCGAGCACAGCGGGTGCAGGCGGACGCCGTCGCCGAGCTGGCCGGCGACCCGCAGCATGGCCTCGCCGACCGCCGCGACGGTGACGGGCACCATCGGCAGGCCGGTAGGTTCCGGCGAGAAGTCGGGGGTCATCAGGGTGAGCTTGTAGTGCGGGCTGTCGAAGTTTAGGCGGCCGCGGGTTTCCCAGGCCTTCCAGACCGCGCGCAGGGCCATGACGTAGTCGCGCATGCGGGGGGCGGGGGCGGTCCATTGGATCCCGAAACGACGCTCGTTGTGACCTTTCACCTGGCTGCCGAGGCCGAGGACAAAGCGCCCGTTCGAGTTGGCCTGCAGATCCCAGGCTTGTTGCGCCAGCGTCGTCGGGCTGCGGGGAAACGCGACAACGACGGAAGGTGTCAGTTCTACACGCGTGGTTTCCAGCGCGGCGAAGGTCAGCGGGGCGAGCGGATCGTGGTTGAGTTCGACCGTCACCAGGGCGTCGAAACCGGCGGCCTCGGCGGTGCGGGCGGCGGGACCGACGTCGCGCCAGTGGGCGTGCGGCAGGATGGTGTAGACGCGCATATCTAGCCCCGGGCCAGGCGGCGCTGGACGAATTCGAGGCGGTCCTGGCCCCAGAAAATCTCGTCGCCGATGACGTAACTGGGGGCGCCAAAGATGTTGCGGTCCAGCGCTGCCTGGGTGTCGGCTAGGCGGCGGTCGGTCCATTTCGGGTCGCCGCCCAGTCTGGTGATCTGGTCGGCATCGAGGCCGGTGTCGGTGATGAGAGCGGCGAGGGTGGTGGCGTCGGCTGGGTTTTTCTCCTCCTGCCAGAGGGCTTTGAGGATGCGGTGGGCGAGCTTGATCGCCGGCTGGTCGCCGATCGTTTCGCGTACGGCGATGACGCAGCCAGACGTGAGCTGCTCGTTGGCGGGGAAGAATTTCGGCTGGGTGTGGATGGGGATACCCAGGTGATCGCGCCAGCGGGCGAGTTCCTGCAGGCGGTACGCCTGGCGCTGGGGCGAGCGCTGCGGCAGGGGCAGGCCGCCGGATTTAGCGAAGACGGCGCCCAAGTCCACGGGATAGATCCGCATGGTGGCGTTGTTTCCCATCGCCATGGCCTCGATGCGGGCGGCGCCGAGGTGGGTCCAGGGCGAGTTGAGCGAGACGTAGTAGTCGATGTGCATCTGCTTCCCTCCGAGCCGTTTGGGGCGTCCTGCCATGGGGTATCCTGATCTAGGGGGCGGATTGGCACAAGACGGACGGACCAGCGTAGGATGGCGGCACGACGGAGGTGGCGGATGAAATGGGTGGTGGCGACGTGACCGTGACGAAGGTCGTGGAGCTGGAGATGACCGGCGGCACGCGGTTCCTGCTGCCTCAGGCGACGCGGGAGGCTGTGTTGCCGATCGCCTGGCTGCGGCCGCATTTCGCTGATGACGACGGGCGGCTGCGGATGAGTATCCACAGCTTCGTCGTCGAGACCAAGGATCGGCGGATCGTTGTCGATACATGCCTCGGAAATGACAAGACAGGGCGGCGGATTCCGCACTGGAACGAGCGCGATGGGCCATTTCTGGCCGATCTGGCGGCGGCGGGATTTCCCGCTGAGTCGATCGATACGGTGTTGTGCACGCACCTGCATGTCGATCATGTCGGGTGGAACACCCGGCTCGTGAATGGGAGGTGGATGCCGACGTTTCCGCGAGCGCAGTATCTGATGGGGCGGGCGGAGTATGAGCACTGGTCGAGCTTAAAGGACCGGCCGGACATGGCGTTGGTGCTGGCGGATTCGGTGACGCCGATTGTCGAGGCGGGGCTGGCCACGATGGTCGAAACGAATGAGCGGATATGCGAGGAGATTTCGCTGGTGCCGACACTGGGACATACGCCCGGTCATGTCAGCGTGATGATTCAGTCGATGGGCGAGCAGGCGCTGATCGCCGGCGACTTCATGCATCATCCGTGTCAGATTGCTTATCCGGAGTGGAGCACGCTGGCGGACAGCGACCCCGATCAGGGGATTGAGACACGCCGGCGAATGTTTCAGCGCCTGGCGGGGACGCCG
>DASYBP010000067.1:0-8228 GCA_036500715.1 Rhodopila sp. | reverse complement strand
CAATATCAGCCTGTCTCTATCGCGGAGCGACTCCAGGCTGATGAAATTGCTCGCGAATCAAAGGCTACCTGTGATGTCCGCCGAATCCGAAGCTCTGAACGATCAGATCAAGCAGTCCATCGCGCTGCTGAGGAGGCATCTTTGACTGGGATGTCGCCGAAGCCCGCCTCGCCGAACTGAACAACCGCGCCGAAGACCCGGCACTTTGGAACGACGCGGGCGTGGCGCAGAAGCTGATGCGGGAGCGCAACCAGATCGCCTCGGCGATGGAGGGCGTCCAAAAGCTGGAAACCGAGGTCCGTGACGCCCTGGAACTGATCGAACTGGCCGAGGCGGACGGTGATGCGGCGATGGTGGCGGAGGCGATGGCGTCGCTGCGCGCGGCGGCCGAGGAAGCCAAGCGGCGGGAAATCGAAAGCCTGCTGTCAGGTGAAGCCGACGGCAACGATTGCTATATCGAACTGAATTCCGGCGCCGGCGGCACCGAGGCACAGGACTGGGCGCAAATGTTGATGCGCATGTATATGCGCTGGGCCGAACAGCACGGCTACAAAGTCCAGTTGATGGAGGAAAGCGAGGGGGAACAGGCAGGGATCAAGTCTGCCACCCTCCAGGTTTCCGGCCCCAACGCCTACGGCTGGTTGAAGACCGAGGGCGGCGTCCACCGCCTGGTGCGGATCAGCCCGTTCGACGCCAATGCAAGGCGGCAGACCAGCTTCGCCAGCGTCTGGGTTTATCCGGTGGTCGACGATTCGATCGAGATCGAGGTCAATGAGGCCGACCTGAAGGTTGATACCTATCGCGCGTCGGGCGCCGGCGGCCAGCACGTGAACAAGACCGAAAGCGCGATCCGCCTCACCCATATTCCGAGCGGAATTATCGTCGCCTGCCAGACCGACCGCAGCCAGCATCGCAACCGCGCGACCGCGATGGCGATGCTGAAGGCGCGGCTTTACGAAGCCGAGTTGCAGCGGCGAGAGGCGGTAACCGCCGCGCAGGAGAACGCCAAGACCGACATCGGTTGGGGTCATCAGATCCGCAATTATGTTCTGGCGCCGTACCAACTGGTGAAGGATCTGCGCACCGGGGTGGAAAAGGGGAATCCGGACGCGGTGCTGGACGGCGACCTCGACGAATTCATGGCCGCGGCACTCGCGGCGCGCTCTGGCGGGACCCGGTCGGAGGCTTCCGCGCAGGCGCGGTAAACCCCGCTCGCCGGCACCCAAGACCCAGCCAGACGGTTTGCGCGACGCCGATTTCTATCCGCCGGTCAGCTATCCACCGGTGACCTATCCACCAGTCGCCTATCCGCCAGTTACTGGCGGAAAAAACGCTATCTCGTCTCCCGGCTGTATAGGGCTCGAGAGATCGACGAACTCCTGGTTCACCGCGGCTCGCACCGTCCGCCGGTTCTGAAATGCTGCGGCGTGACCCGCGCTGCGGGCCGAAAGGTAGTCGATCAAAGCGGACACCGTATGGATGCCGTCCGGCAACACCAACGCCTCGCTTGCCGACCCGGTCCGTTCGCGGAGCCAGGCGAAGTAGAGAATGGTCAGGGGCTTGCTCATGGCACCTGATATAGGCGTCACTTCGGCGTCGGTATCGTCTCGATACGCCCATCGGAATGAATTACTGTGCTCGTGCCGTTACCGTTCGGCACGACGATCGATTGTCCGCCGCCGGGGCTCGTCGTCGTTTGATATCCTGGGCCACCCCCGGTCGTAACAGTGGGGCCGCCGGGCGTCTGAATAACCTGTCCGCCCGGACCCTTGGCCGGTGGCGCGGCAGGGGGTGAGGCATAACTGGACAGCGGCGGCGCGGGCTGCGGTGTCGGCATACCCGGTTCAGCATTTCCCGGCGGCGTCGAACTGCCGGTGCTCGGATTCGGCGAGGGCACCGCGGGAGCGGTACCACGCTGAAGCGGCGATCCGGGCACCGGCTGTTCTGCCTGAGGAGTCAGACCGCCCGAACTCACCAGATCTTGCAGCGTCGGCGCAGGTGGAAGCGGACCGGGCCAGATATCGCCCGGCTCGCTGGTCAGTCCGGTCACGTTGGGCTGTTCGCCCTGAACGCGCTGCAGGTTCTCGCTGTCCCCGATCGGCCGGTTTGGATTGGATCCGGCGCCGAACGGCGGATCCGACCAGGTCTTGTAGCCGCAGCCGCTAACAGCCAACGCCAGGCAGAGGAAGGCGGTACGCCGCATCAAGGAACGCTCCCCAGAAGAATTCGCGGGGGATGAGATCAGGGCGGACTGTGCCCTCCGATCATCTCCCCCTCAAGGACTGTTGTAGGCTTGTCGACCCCGTTGCGCGAGCCCGTTCCGTTTGACGGCCAGAATGTCACGCTATCCAGCCCGCTGGGATGCAAGCGCGGACCGGTTGGACAAATGGCCCGACGGCCGGTCTCGGTCTGGACCGGGACGGGCGCCTCGGGGCAGGGTGTCGCGCGGCTACATAACCGTCGCCAGCAAAATAAGGCGCCCAGGCGCTCCAGGAGGATCGATGGCACCCGCGCTGACAGTGACCCCGGCGGCAGAGATAACCGCCCGACTCGACCGCCTGCCGATGACCCGGCACATGCGGATGCTCGTGTTGCTGATCTCGTTGGGCGGCTGGTTCGACACCTACGCGATCTTCCTCACCGGCTCGATCGCCCCAGGCATGTTCGCTGATAGGATCTTCACCCCGACCACCGTGTCCCTGTTCGGGTTCACTGGCCTGGCGTCGTTCATCGCGGCGCTGTTCACCGGGCTGTTCATCGGCACGATGTTCTTCACCAGAGCCGCCGACCGGTTCGGCCGCAGGACAGTCTTCACCTATTCGCTGGTATGGTACTGCGTCGCAACCCTGATCATGGCCTTCCAGACCACACCTGGCGGCGTCAACCTGTGGCGCCTGATCGCCGGGGTCGGCATCGGCGTCGAGCTTGTCACCGTCGATACCTTCATCTCCGAACTGGTGCCGAAGCGGGCGCGCGGGCGGACCTTCGCGATCCAGCAGTCGATCGGTTTCATCCCGGTGCCGCTGGTGGCCTTGCTGGCCTGGCTGCTAAATCCGACAGCGCCGTTCGGCCTGTCGGGCTGGCGCTGGGTAGTGATCATCGGTTCGGTCGGCGCGATCATCGTCTGGTTTGTCCGGCTTAAGCTGCCCGAATCGCCGCGCTGGCTGGCCCAGCAGGGGCGGGTGGCGGAAGCCGACCGGGTGATGCGCACGATCGAGACCAGAGTCGCCGCCGAATCGGGCGGAACACTGCCGGCGCCGGAGCCGCCTGTCGTCGAGGATTCGCGCAAAGGAACATTGCGTGAAATCTTCAATTCGCATTACCGCGGCCGCACGATTATGCTCTCGATCGCCAATTTCTTTTCGACGATCGGCTTCTACGGCTTTGCCAACTGGGTGCCGACATTGCTGATCGCCAACGGCATCCATGTCTCCCAGACGCTGGAATATTCATTCATCATTGCCTTTGCCTACCCGCTGTTTCCGCTCGTCAGCTGTTTGTTCGCGGACCGTATCGAGCGCAAGTGGCAGGTTTGCCTGTCCTGCCTGGGCATCGCCACGTTCGGCGTCGCGTTTTCGTTCCAGACGCAGGCGGTGCCGTTGATCATCATCGGCACTCTGCAAACGATGATGAACGCGTGGCTGTCGTTCTCGGCCCATAACTATCAGTCGGAGCTGTTTCCGACCCGGATCAGGGCAACGGCGGTGGGCTTCGTTTATTCCTGGAGCCGGTTCAGCACGATCTTCACCGGCTTCATCATCGCCGCGATCCTGCAGCATTTCGGCGTCCCGGCGGTTTTCATGTTTGTCGCCAGCGCCATGGCCGTTGTGGTCCTATCGATCGGATTGTTCGGACCACGCACCAATCACCGCTCGCTGGAGGAGATTTCGCGCGCCCGCCCGCGAGGTGGACTTGCCGAGGCGGACGAGCCGGCCTGACGCTAGTGTGGTGGTTCCGAAGTCCGCCATACTGTGGATCATCTCCGTCGTGCGAACAGCACGCCTGCGGCGTAACGCGGACCTCGGAACCATAAACCACACTAGAAAACAATGCCTTGCTAGTGTCCTGATCGATGCGAAAGTCCGTAAAGCGGCTGATCCAAACGACGACGGATTTTCGAATCGGGACACTAGCGCTGCCGGTCCAGCTTCGGTTCGGACCGCTCCGGCCGCACGATCACCGGTTCCTGCCGCCGCGCCGGTCGTGCGTTCGGCGCGGGCGCCGGCCTCTCTCGCGCGTGGTTGTCGTCGTACAGATCGTGCGCCGCCGGCGGGATCGGCGGCCGGTCGCTGACCGTCAGGTTCCGCCGCGACGCTTGCTGAACGGGCGCATAGACATCCTCGAAATCCATCTCCCGCGGGCCCACCGGCAGCCGCAGCGCCAGATGGCGGATCTCCTGCTGGATTTCGTCTAATCGTCCCTCGATCACCTCAAGCCGGGTTTTCACCCCGAGCACGCTGAACGGCATGAACAAAAACGCCAGCGCGTACAGCAATGCAGGCACGATCAGCACGAAGGGCACCCACCAAGGCACCCAGTCGGGGAAGGTGATCAGCGTGTTCATCCCCGATTCCTAGCACCGAAACGGTGTCCGGTGGATGGATTTCTCTTCCCCCGCATGCGACTCTCAACCGATGTTGCTCTTGATTCCCGGCCCCGTCACCACCCGCCCCGAGGTCCGCCAGGCGCTGACCCACGACATCGCCCCGTGGGACAACGAGTTTCGTCATTTCCTGGCACAACTGCGCGGCCGCCTTCTGCGGCTCGCCGGGGGGGTTGAAGACCAGCACGCCACCCTGCCTCTGCAAGGCTGTGGTCACTTCGTCACCGAGGCGGCGCTGCGCACCTTCCTGCCGCCTGGCGGCCGTATCCTGATCCCCGCGACAGGCGCCTACGCCGATCGCATGATCCGGCTGGCCGCCGAAGCGGGCCGCGTGCCGGTTCCGCTGCCGATTGGCCTGACCGAAGGCGCCGATCCCGGCGCTGTCGCCCGCGCGCTGGCGGCCGACCCGACGCTGACCCATGTCGGCATGGTCTACTCCGAAACCGGCAGCGGCGTGATCCACGACGTCCAGGCCATCGGCGCGGCCGTCCGCGAGGCGGGCCGACGGATGATCGTCGACGCCGTCTCGGCCTTTGGGGCCCTGCCGCTGGATCTCTCGCAGATGCCCGAGGTCGATGCGGCGGTTTTCACCGCCAACAAATGTCTGGAGGCATTGCCAGGCGTCGCGTTTGCGATCGCCCGCGTCGACCGGCTGCTGGCCTGTGCCGGCAACGCCGGAAGCTGGTCGTTCGATCTGACCGACATCTACGCCTACTCGGCGCGCGCGGGATGGGGCGTGTCCCGCTTCACGCCGCCGGCGCAAATCCTTACGGCGCTCGACGTTGCGCTGAATTTTCTCGAGATCGAGGGCCAGTCGGCCCGCTTGTCTCGCTACACCGACAATATGCGAACCCTGTACGATGGCGTCGTCGAACTCGGCCTGACGCCTTGGCTGCCGTCCGCTCGTCAGGGGCCGGTGCTGGTCAACGTTCACGCGCCGGCCGATCCAGCCTGGAATCTCCAGATTTTCGTGGACGCATTGAAACGTCGGGAGATTCTGATAAGCAATTTCTTTAACACGCCGTCGCCCACGTTTCGCATTGGCTGTATTGGCGCCATTACCCCCGACGACATGGTGGGTGTCGTCCAGGCCATTGAGCAGGTGTTGCAGGAGACCGGCATCAATCGCAGGGAGGCCGCCCAGGCATGAACCCCGATCTCGAAATCGCCCGCGCCGCCAAACTGCAGCCGATTCAGGAAATCGCCGCCAAGCTGGGCATTCCCCAGGAAGCCGTGGAGCCGTACGGCCGCCACAAGGCGAAGATCGGGCTCGATTTCATCGAAAGTCTGCAATCTCGCCCCGATGGTGCCCTGGTGCTGGTCACCGGCATCAGCCCAACCCCGGCCGGCGAGGGCAAAACGACCACCACGGTCGGCCTCGGCGACGCGCTGAACCGGATCGGCAAGCAGGCGGCGATTTGCCTGCGCGAACCCAGCCTGGGACCGAGTTTCGGCATGAAAGGCGGCGCCGCGGGCGGCGGCTATGCGCAGGTCGTGCCGATGGACCAGATCAACCTGCATTTCACCGGCGACTTCCATGCCATTACCGCGGCGAACAACCTGCTCGCCGCGATGGTGGACAACTCGATCTACTGGGGCAACAAGCTGGCAATCGATCCGCGTCGCATCACCTGGCGTCGCTGCCTGGACATGAACGACCGAGCCTTGCGGGGCATCGTCGGCAGTTTGGGCGGGGTTGCCAATGGTTTTCCGCGCGAGGACGGGTTCGACATCACCGTCGCGTCGGAGGTGATGGCGGTGTTCTGCCTGTCGCGCGGCCTGGCCGACTTGCAGGCTCGCCTGGGCAGGATGGTCGTCGGCCAGACGCGTGACGGCAACAACGTCACCGCCGCGGACCTGAAGGCCGACGGCGCGATGTCGGTGCTGCTGAAAGACGCCCTCGCGCCGAACCTGGTGCAGACGCTGGAGGGCTCGCCGGCGCTGGTCCACGGCGGCCCGTTCGCCAACATCGCCCATGGCTGCAATTCCGTCATGGCCACGCGTCTTGGCCTGAAGTTGGCGGAGGTCGTGGTGACCGAGGCCGGTTTCGGAGCCGACCTGGGGGGAGAAAAGTTCCTCGACATCAAATGCCGTTCGGCGGGCCTGAACCCGTCCTGCGCCGTCGTCGTCGCGACTGTCCGAGCGCTGAAGATGCACGGGGGGGTGGCGCGCAACGTGCTGGGGCCGGAGAATGTCGAGGCGGTCAGGCGCGGCGTCGCCAACCTGCGGCGCCATGTCGAGAATCTGCAGAAATTCGGTTTGCCGGTTGTCGTCGGGGTCAATCATTTCAACACCGATACCGAAGCGGAGTTCGCCGTGATCCGCGAGGCGATGGCGGCGATCGGCATCGAAGCAATCTCCTGCACCCATTGGGGGACTGGCGGAGCAGGGGCGGAGGCCCTGGCGCGCGCCGTTGCCAGCCGGATCGAGGCCGGTACGGCGGCCTACAAGCCGCTGTACCCGTTCGAGATGAAGCTGGCCGACAAGATCCGCGCGATCGCGACCGAGATTTACCGAGCCGCCGATATCGCCGTGCCCGAGGCGGTGGCGAACAAGTTGAAGGCATTCGAGGATGCGGGATTTGCCGACGTGCCGGTATGCATCGCCAAGACCCAGTACAGCTTCACCAGCGATCCTACCGTAGTGGGCGCGCCGACCGGCCACATTCTGCCCATCCGCGAGGTGCGCCTGTCAGCCGGTGCCGGCTTCGTGGTGGTGATCTGCGGCGATATCATGACAATGCCCGGATTACCGCGTGTTCCGGCCGCCGAATCGATTTTCCTTCGGGACGACGGCGAGATCGAGGGTCTGTTCTAGTATCGCGCAGCAGACCCTGCCGCCTGGGGCAGCGACGCAGTTCGTGATATCGTCCGGCGACACTGTTTCCAGCGCCCGAGGACATCACCCCGAGGACATTACCATGGCCAAGCAGTTTGACCGCATCGAGCCCGCCCACGCCGCCTTCATCGCGCAGCAGCGCATCTTCTTCACAGCCTCGGCCGCCGCCACCGGGCGGATCAACATCTCCCCGCGCGGCGCCGACGCCTTCCGCGTGCTGGATCCCAACGCGGTGGCCTACCTGGACGAAACCGGCAGCGGCAGCGAGACCGCCGCCCACCTGCGTGCTTCAGGGCGGCTGACCATCATGTTCTGCGGCTTCGAGAATGCGCCAATGATTATGCGTTTGTACGGTCGCGGACGTTCCCTTTGGCGTGGGACAGCCGAGTACGCGGCGCTGCTGGAAACCGCCTACGGCAACCAGGAACCGCCAGGCGCCCGCCAGATCATCCGCCTGGACGTCGAGATGGTCCAGACCAGTTGCGGGTATGGCGTCCCCCTGTTCGACTACAAGGCGGACCGTCCGACGCTGCGCCGCTGGGCAGAGAACAAGGGCGAGGACGGCGTCGCTGCCTACTGGCGCGAAAAAAATGTACTGAGCATCGATGGGTTCGAGACCGGCGTTACACCCGCTGCCGCAGACCGCGATGGCGAGGGAGTGGCCCCAGAGGCAACATCGGTCGCCGTCCCGGCGGAGTAACGCAAACCCGATGTCGGACGATCTGCTGACCGGTCCGGTTTGCCTCCTCGGATACCTGCTGGGCTCCATTCCGTTTGGCCTGCTGCT
>DASYBP010000066.1:0-2074 GCA_036500715.1 Rhodopila sp. | reverse complement strand
CGCGCTTGTCGCGCGGGCGTCACGCGCTGGGCGTGCTGATTGGCAACATCATCAGGGAGAAGCGCGACCGCAACGAGTGGAGTCCAGGCTAGCCGGGATAATTCATCGGGGTTGGCGGGCATAGGCTAAGCCCTTGGATTGACGTAGGATTCGATTGCTGAGGTCGAACCTGCTGTTTCCGGAGCGCCATGCCCGCCGAAGTTGAGCTTACCCTTCCGCTTCCGGGTCTGTCACCGGTCTGCGGCAAGCCCGTTGTCGCCCGCTTTGATGGCGGTCGGTTGTCGTCGGACGGCGGCATTCTGCTGCTGGCCGAGGCCGAGCGTCGGCTGGGGATCGCCGAGCGGCTGGCACGATGCGTGGAGGATCCACGCGCGCCGGACCGGATTGTCCACGGGTTGGCGGAGATGATCCGGTTCCGTGCGCTGGCGATCGCGGCGGGCTATCCGGATGCCAACGACTGCGACACCCTGCGCCGGGATCCGGCGTTCAAGATGGCGGTCGGCCGCCTGCCGGAGACCGGACCCGATCTGTGCTCGCAGCCGACCATGACGCGGCTGGAGAACCTGCCCGGGCCGATCGCCCTCAAGCGCATGATGGCGGCGATGGTCGAGCTGTTCTGCGACAGCTTCGATACCGTGCCCCGGCGGATTGTGCTGGATATCGACGACACCGAAGACCGGGCCTATGGCCAGCAGCAGCTGTCCCTGTTCAATGCCCACCATGACAGCCGCTGCTTCATGCCGATCCACATTTATGAAGCGACAACCGGCAAGCCGGTGGCTGTCTTCCTGCAGCCGGGCAAGACGCCGGACGGCACCGAGGTCTGCCTGGTGCTGCGCCACATCGTGCGCGCCCTCCGGGCCCGCTGGCCGCGCGTCGATATCCTTATTCGCGGCGACAGCCATTACGGCCGACCGGAAGCCATGGCGTGGTGCGAGCGCCACCGGGTCGGCTACATCTTCGGCCTGGCTGGCAACAAGGTGCTGCTGCGCCGGGTGACGACCGAGGCCGAACGGGTTGCCTTGGATCGCCTCGACGCGCCCGAAGGCGGCAAGATCCGCCGCTATGCCGAGTTCCAGTACGGCGCCAAGACCTGGAAGACCGGGCGCCGAGTGATCGCCCGCGTCGAAGCGTCCGGCCAGGGCGTCGATAGCCGCTTCATCGTGACCAACCTGGCTGGCCTCGCGAAGTCGCTCTACGAGAAGGTCTATTGCGCGCGGGGCCAGGCGGAGAACCTGATCAAGGCCCATAAGCTGCACCTCGCCTCGGACCGCACGTCCTGCACAAAGGCAACCGCCAACCAGTTCCGCCTGCTGATCCACACCGCCGCCTATTGGCTCATGCATAGCCTGCGCGGCCTGGCGCCGAAATCATCATTCTGGCGTGACGCCCAATTCGACACCCTGCGCGTCGGCCTGATCAAGGTCGCCGTCCGCGTCACCGAACTGGTCACCAGGATCAAGGTCTCGCTGCCAACCGGCTTCGCCTATCAGCACGACTTCTCAAACCTCGCCGGGCGTCTGGCCAAGCTGCCGCCGTAAGCGACGGGGCAATGCGCCCCCGTAGAAGCCCTGTTCCGCCAACCCAAAAGCCCCCGAAAATCGCGCCTCCGGTGCCACCCTTCCGTGCATCCTATGCGCGAGCGGATGGGGGCAAATCGCACCGCTCGGAAAGGCGCCGTGAATTGTTCAGGCTAGTACTACAGTTGTGTTTTTCGATGAATTCTGATTCGCTTTCCGGAGAGATTTTTTCGGGGGGCAGTGATGGCGGTGGCGGAATGGGCTGGTTCGTTGCTGGACTGGGAAGCGGAGCTTGAGGCGCTGAAGTCGCGGCTCGGGACTGTTTTTGGACGCCGTGAGCCGCGCGTGGCGGCGTTTCATTATCTGGACGGTTTGCTGAGCGGGATTGAACGGAAGACGGGCTGGCAGTTGGCGGAGCGGGCCGGCGACGCGCGGCCGTGGCGGATTCAGAGCGTTCTCGGGCGCGACCGTTGGGATGGCGATGCGATGCGCGATCTGGTGCGGGCGGAGGTGGTGAGCAAGCTGGGTGATGCGGCCGGCGTGCTGGTGGTCGA
>DASYBP010000065.1:0-1817 GCA_036500715.1 Rhodopila sp. | reverse complement strand
CGCAAAGCGCTCCACCAGGAAGACCACGATCAGGCCGCCGACGATCGGCGACAGCATCACCCAGTTGCCGAATCGGCTCGGGCCTTCGCTGATATTGGCGTCGTACCAGATACTGAACGTGCCGTTATAGAGCAGATTGTGGAAGAGGCCGATCAGCCACCGCAAGCCGACGGCGCCGCAGCCCGTCATGACGCCCACGATCAACGCAAGCCCGCACAGCAGCAGCAGGCTGACCCGTCTTTCGTCCTCGTGGACCGAGGTGCTTTGGCCGGAAACCCGCGGCAAGGAAAGATCGGGCGGTGAGGCGGGGGCAAGGGACATATCGAGGGGCTTCTCGGCAGAATCGTTTGGACGGGGGTCGCGTGGAATGCGTCAGCCCAATCCGCACGAAGCGGCCGCAAAATCAATGGGCAATTCGCCGATTCCCCGGCCGTGGCACATGCCGGATATGCCGTGCCTACGCAGTTCGCGAGCCGGCCATTACTGCGATTGTGACTGGCTCTGCCGTCCGCCGGCCTGGTCGACCTTGACCACGACCGGCAGTGTTCCATGCCGCCGCCGTAGCGCGGGGCTTCAGGAAGTCACGGCTTTTTTACTCATTCCGCATCGCCGGCACCTTTCAACGTCGCGGCCGACATCCCAGCTTCCGATTGAAGGTTGGTCATCATATAAACGGAAGCGGTACCAGGGTTTGGAGCGAAATATGGGTGCAATTATTCGATTTGTTTCAAAGTCTGAGCTCGAACGGATCCAACTCGTGCGAGAGGCGCGCGCGATATACGAAAGCGTTTTTCCGTCGACCGTTGCCGTCAACGAGCGGCGGCCGCCGACAGATCGTGCTGTCGGCAACGCCAATGTCGACCGCAGTGACGGCGTTCAGTCGTGATCAGGATCATCGCGGCGCGCCGCTGCGCTTAGATGGGTTCTGCGTCGCAATCCAAGGGAGATCACCATGTCAATCCGCAACATGCTTTTCGTAGCCGCATTCGCCTTGGCCTCTTTGGGAGCCACGCACGCTGACGGCTTGCGCCCGACCGAGGCCAAGAGCATCGATCTCGGCGGGATATCCGGTATCGCCTACTACACGGTCGAGCGTGACGGGTTTCATGTTGTCACGACTCTTGCGCAGGGCGAGGCGAGAACGCCGATCCGCGTCGTATCGGTGCTTGCACCGGGCCAGAGTGTGGTTCTTTCGACAGAACGCCCGGGCAGCGCAATCGAGATAGGCCGGAAAGGCGATAGCCTGTTCGTCCGCAAGGCCAACGTTGTTTCAAACTAGCCGCCTCACTGAGTGCGGCATGCCCGATCGTCATTGCGATTGGAACTGCGATTGTCCCGGCCGTCCGGCCTGATCGACCTTGACCGCGACCGACAGCGTTTCGGTGCCGCCGCCGTAGCGGGTGCCGCGCACCGGAGCGGCGCCGAGATAATCCAGCCCAATGGCGACGCGGGCATGGGCGTCGGTGGTGCAGATGGCGTTCGCGGGATCGAAGCCGACCCAGCCGAGGTTGGCGACGTATGCCTCCGCCCAGGCATGGCCGGCCTGCTGGTTGGCCATGCCGTCGGAACGCAGGAAATGTCCGGAAACAAAGCGGGCAGGGACGCCGCCGTAGCGCGCGCAGGCGATAAAGATATGGGCATAATCCTGGCACACGCCGCGCCTGAGGCCGAACGCCTCGATCGCCGAGGTGCCGCTGTTGGTCGGATCCTCGTCGAACGTCATGTGCTCGTTGATCTGCACCATCAGCGCATGGAGAAATCCGAGCACGTCGTCGCCGGCCTCGGCGCGAAGCTCGCGCACGAAATTCGCCATCGCC
>DASYBP010000064.1:0-3338 GCA_036500715.1 Rhodopila sp. | reverse complement strand
CTCGCCTATGCGGCCGGATTTGCCAGGGCCGCGTTGGGATGGCATGCCACCGATGCCGCGATCGAGCAGGCCGCGGTGCCAGTAGCGGCCTGATGCTGAATCGCTGAGCGGGCGGCTTGCAGTGACTTTGGCGCTGCCGTGGCAGTCGCTGTACGCGCGGGAGCGTTGCTCCGGCCGCAACAATCAGCGGACCTCGGGCCGTCGCCGGGCTCGAACGTAGTCCAAGCGCGTTTTTTTACATGCCTGCTCCTCGGCGGTTGCAGGCGGATGCCGAATCCGCCTAACAGTTGAAACTGATCGGTTGACCGCAAGCGGGCTCCGCCACCCTCCACAGCGCGAGATTCGATGGCGCCGGTGCTGCTTCGCATTCCGCTGTCCGACCTCCTCGGACGAATCCCCCTCTCTGCCCGTACGATTTTGGATGTGGGATGTGGGAACGGCGAACGCGCCGCCGCATATCGTCGGATGAACCCTCAAGCCCGTCTGTTCGGAATCGAGCCGGACCTGGCGGCAGCGGCGCTCGCCGAGCGACATCTGGAGCAGGTGTCCAGCGCCGATGTGGAAGCCGATCCGCTGCCGTTCGCGCTCACCCAGGGCATCGACTGCATCATTTACGACGACATCCTGCATCATTTGCGCGATCCATGGGCATTGATCCGTCACCACGTCGGGGCGCTGAACCCGGAAGGCGTCCTTCTGATGTGCGTGGCCAACCGGGAGTATTGGCGCCTGACTGAGCAGCGGCTGCGGGGCACCCCGGACCGGGATGGTGATCGTAGGTTCAGTATCACGGAGATCGAGGCGCAGGTCCACGAGCTTGGCCTAACGCTGTGTGACATGACGACCAATGAGCCTGACGGCGAACTGGCGAAGCGCTTTTGCGAATCCCTCGAGCCGGCGCTTCTGGCGCTTGGTATCGATCCGAAGGACTATGCGCGCCGAGCGTCCGCCAGCCATCTGATCTGCCGGGTTCGCAGAGAGCCGGTTCAGCCGCTAATCTTGTCAGGGAACATGCTGGACCCGGTAGGTGGTGTTTCCCATGTGCGTGTGCTGCATCCGCTTCAGGCGGTAGGGAGCGACCCGCGCGTGATCGCAACGGTGACCAATCGCATTGACGCAAGTGAGTCTGCCACCACGGCTGCGCGGATTTTCGTCATGCACCGACCCTCACTGCTGGGCGACCGGGCTGTGGCGGTGGTGGGGACGCTGCTGGAGGCCGGCTATCTCACCGTCACCGAGTTCGACGACCATCCTGAGCATTTCAAGATGATGCAAATCGGCGGGGACCTCTCGTTTCGCGCTGTACATGCCGTCCAAACGAGTACCGTCGCGATGGCCGAGATTTTGCGCAAATACAACCCAGAAGTCGCGGTGTTCCCGAACGCGATCGTTGCGTTGCCCGACATCAGGAATTTTACCACGCCGAATTGCCTCACGCTGTTCTTCGGCGCGCTAAACCGAGAGAAGGATTGGCAGGCGCTGCTGCCGGTAATCAATGCCGTGGCTGCCACCGCGGGTGATCGGCTAAAGTTTCAGGTGGTGCATGATCAACTGTTTTTCGAGGCACTGGAAACGCCGCACAAGACGTTCACCCCGACCTGCGATTATGACACCTATCTGCGGATACTAGGCGAGTCGGAACTGTGCTTCATGCCGCTCGGGGACACCCCGTTTAACCGGGCGAAATCCGATCTGAAGTTCATCGAGGCCGGCGCCTGCCGAGTGGCGGCGCTGGCGAGCACAGTGGTCTATGGCGACAGTGTGGAGGATGGGCGAACCGGATTGCTGTTTCGTGATCCGACTGAGTTTCATAGCCGGCTGCTGCGTCTTGTCGCGATGCCAGAGCTGGCGCGCGACCTCGGCGACGCGGCTCGGCGCTACGTGATGGACCACCGCATGTTGGCTTACCAGGTCGCGCCTCGGGTAGCGTGGTACCGCTCGTTGTGGGCCCGGCGCGAAGGTCTGGAAGCGGCCCGCCGGAGTCGCATCGAGCGGCGCATGGCCGCTTGAGCCGAATGCCTGGCTGGCTGGGAGCGGGCTAGCTGCCGCGGTATGTCGTATATGTCCAGGAACCAAGCAAAAGCGGGATATGGTAATGTCCTTCGGGTTCGGAAACGCCGAAGCGGATGGGGACGACGTCGTACCAGGGCGGATCTGTCACATTTGGCCAGTCCGCGTAGTAGTCCCCGACGTGGAAGCGCAGTTCATAGCGACCGACGCGGAGAGGGCCATCCGCGGCAAGGGGTGCGTCGGTGCGGCCGTCATGATTCGTGACCGCCTCTTTGATCAACGCATCTTCGCGAAACAGTTCGATCCTGATGCCCTCGGCCGGCTTGCCACGCGCGGTGTCCAGGACGTGCGCCGACAGATGGCCGACCGTGTTGGGCATGCCCGGGCCAGTGACGCGATCGACCAGGCGCAGACGGGTGATGTGGCCGATCTCGGCCAGGGCGACGATCCTCTCCTGCTCCGGTGTACTGGCGAGCCGGCGTTCGAGGCGGCGTAGCACGTACGGCGGCGTCAGGCGGCGGACGCAGATGATGAACGGGAACCCGAAGCGAGCTTCATAGGTGGATGAACCGCCCTCGAATGTTGCCAGCCGGTCGCCCAAGGTGCTCAAGCCAAGGCCACGCTGTTCGGCCCGCGATTCCGCGGTCACGCCGGGGTCCGCAAGCGCTTTCGGCGACAGCTTGGGGTGTGCGCGGAGGAAGGTCAGGACAAGATCGGGCGGCGCGGCGCGCACAGCGGCCATCAGCGCTTCATGCAGCGCGGTTACGGTGGCGAAGGGACGGTGTGACGCGGCGGTTTCAGCAACCCAAGGTACATGTTCGAACACACCGTCAAGCGCGATGACGAAATCGGCCGGTGGCATCGCGTTTAGGTCGTCAAGGAGGGCAAGCGCGTCCCTCATGAGGCGCATGGCGGCAAACGGCGTGCGCCTATCACGGCATCATCGCCCAGGGGTCCAGGATCGTCACGCCGGTATCGGCGAAATCGGCGACGTTGCGGGTTACGACAATCTTGTTGTGCGCCCGAGCGGTGGCTGCGATCAAGGTGTCCAGGACCGGCCGCGAACGCTCCGCCATCAGCCGGCCCCAGCTAGTCGCGACGGCGTCATCCACCGGGAGGATGCGGGTGCTGTAGACCAGACGCAATTCGTCGAGCCAGCGTAGCAGAACCGCCGCGGCCCGTGGGTCGGTCCGCAGCTTCATCGTCACACCCTTCATGATCTCGCCGATCGAAATCACGCTCAGGAACAGGGTTTCGGACCGCGTGGAGCGGAGCCATGACACCGCCTGCGGCGTGCGGCGGCGCGCTTCGGAGATGACGCAGGTGTC
>DASYBP010000063.1:0-6548 GCA_036500715.1 Rhodopila sp. | reverse complement strand
GAATGCTGGCTGACGGCCGAATTGCTGCGCCTCAAGGGCGAGCGCCTTTTGGGCACCCAAGGCGCTGCGACGGCGGCCGAGGGTCACTTTCGGCAAGCGCTCGACTGGGCGCGCCGGCAAGGGGCGCTGTCCTTGGAACTGCGCGCCGCCACGAGCCACGCCCGGCTGATGCGCGATCAGGGCCGTTCCGCTGATGCAGTAGCGCTCCTCCAGCCGGTCTACGACCGGTTCACTGAGGGGTTCGATACGGCCGACCTCAAGGCGGCAAAAGCGCTTTCGGACGGGCTTCGATAGGGGCTAGCATCATGCGCCCCGCTCAGCTTGCCACCGCACGCGTCAGGCGGACGTAGTCGGACGTCAAAGATCAAGCATACGGTGAGGGCATGGGCGGCCGTGGCCACCTTGTCGTCCGGCGCAGAGCGTTACCCCGGCTAGCAGGTGATCTTGAACAGGGGAGACCTGCCTCTACTGGTGCCCGCATAGGGTGAAGCCAACCGAGGCGGGCGGTTGCAGACCGCGCTACATACGCGGTTCCGGTCAGTGGGCCGATGTGGCTCAGCAGAACGCCATCGCCACCCGATTGCTGATATGGCACGGTCTAGGGCATGCGCATCCATCTGCAGAACCCGGACGATGACCCTTTGTTCGTTTTCTCCCGCCCTATGTGGGAGGCGGCTGTCGCGCGCGCGCCGGACATCGGCGGGGGCCACACGGTCAGCATCGGGGTGACCCCCGCCGACTTCACGGTGGGGATGCAGGATGCCGAGGCCCTGGTCACCGATGTGAGCGTGATCAAGGCGCTGTTCCCCTGTCCGGCGCCCATGCTGAAGTTGATTTTCCTGACCAATGCGGGGCTCGACACGCTGGCGCCGTTTTCCTGGCTGCCGGCGGATGTCATGCTGCTGAACAACCGCGGCACCCACACGGCGAAAGCGGGCGAGTTCGCCATCATGTCGATCCTGATGCTGGCGAACCGAGTACCTGCCATGGTGGACAACCAGCGACGGGGTAGGTGGCATAAGCTGTGGGGGTCGGTGCTCGCGGGTCGCAATCTCACGGTTGTCGGGTTAGGCACGCTGGGGGGCGCCACCGCGGAGCATGCAGCACGCTTTAGGATGCGGGTGACTGGCGTCAGAGCCAACCCCGCGCCGCATCCGGCCTGTGTGCGGGTTGTCGGTACCAACGCCCTGGATGACGTGATGCCGGAGACCGAGTTCCTCGTGCTTGCGTGTCCGCTGACCGATGCCACGCGCGGCCTGATCAATCGCCAGCGGCTGGAGTGCCTGCCGTCTGGCGCCGGGGTGGTGAACATTGGCCGCGGCGAACTGCTGGATCAGGACGCGCTATGTGACCTGTTGGACGGCGGCCACCTGTCCGGTGCGGTGCTGGACGTGTTCTCGCCGGAGCCAATTCCGCACGGCCACCGCTTGTGGTCCACACCGAACATGATCATCAGCCCGCACACCGCCGCCGACGATCCGGCGACCTATAACCGATACAGCCTGGATATCTTCTTGGAGAATTTGCGGGCCTGGCGGGACGGACGGGCTCTGCCCAATCGGTTCGATACTGAGCGCGGCTACTGATGCTGCCGACGCTTGTCGCCTTGCTGGGGGCCGCGACCATCGCGGTGCCGCTGACCCGCCGGTTCGGCTTGGGCAGCGTACTGGGCTACCTCTTGGCTGGGGTGGCCATTGGCCCGTCCGGTTTGGGCCTGGTCAGCGACGTCGGGCAGATCGCTGATATCGCATCGCTCGGCGTGGTGATGCTGCTGTTTCTAATCGGACTGGAGCTGCGGCCGCGGCGCCTGTGGGTGATGCGGCGGGCGGTGTTCGCGCTGGGCTCCGCGCAGGTTGTGTTGAGCGGCGCCCTGTTGGCGGCACTCGGGTACTGGGCCGGTGTGTCGTGGGCTGGGGCGATCGTGCTGGGTGCTGGACTGGCGATGTCGTCCACCGCCATTGTCCTGCCGCTGCTGGCCGAAAGAGATCTGCTGCAAAGCCGAGCGGGACGCGATGGGTTCGCGGTGCTGCTGTTCCAGGACCTGGCTTTCATTCCGTTGGTCGCACTGGTGCCGCTTCTCGCGGAGCGGACGCTGCCGGATCACGTTCCGTGGCACGATGTGGCGCGGGCCGCCGCCGCGGTCGTGGTCATCCTGGTGGGCGGACGTTTTGCAATCCCGCCGCTGATCCGGTCTCTCGGGGGGGCCCGGACGCGCGAAATCTTCACGACGGCTTCGTTGCTGATTGTAGCGGGAACCGCTTACATCGCCGCGCTGGCGGGGCTTTCCATGTCCCTGGGCGCATTCATGGCAGGCGTATTGCTGTCGGAGTCGGAATATCGCCACGAACTGGAGGCCGATATCGACCCCTTCGAGGGACTTCTACTGGGCTTCTTCTTTATCTCCGTCGGGATGTCAGCGGATCTGCACCTGGCTTACGCGCATCCCTGGTCGCTGGCGGGCGCGGCCGGCGCGCTGCTGCTGGCGAAGGTGATCGTTTGCTTTGTGCTGGCGCTGCTGTCACGACAGGCGCTGACCGATGCGGTTCGGTTCAGCCTGGCTCTGCCGCAGGCCAGCGAATTTAGCTTCGTGCTGTTTGGCGCCGCCGTCGCGGTGGGGGCGTTGGACACCGCCAGTGCGGCGTCGGCGACCTTGGTGGCGGCGGTATCCATGGCTGCGACACCCGTGCTGTTCGCGTTGTCGGAGCGGTTCGTCATCCCGCAACTAGAAGCTGAGCCGGTGCCCGACTACGACACGATCGAGGCCGCCAACGCGCCGGTGATTATCTGCGGCTTCGGGCGTTTCGGCCAGATAATCAGCCGCGTGCTGCGGATGCGTGGGATCGCTTTCACCGCGTTGGAGCGCGACATCGGCCAGGTTGATGTGGTCCGGCGGTTTGGCTACAAGGTTTATTTCGGCGATCCCAGACGCGTCGACTTGCTGCGGTCAGCGGGGGCGGAGCGGGCGAGGCTGCTGATCGTCGCACTCGACCATCCGGAGGACTCACTTCGGATCGTTGAGGTTGCCAAGCGGGCCTTTCCACAGCTGAAGATCATGGCTCGGGCGCGAAATCGGCGCCATGCCTATTTGCTGATGGACCGCGGCGTCGATGGGCTGGTGCGCGAGACCTACCACTCTAGCCTGAAGATGGCGGAGGATGCGCTGGTCGCACTGGGAATACCGCCCGACGATGCGGCGCGGTCAGTCGAATTGTTCCGAGTCCACGATGAGCAGAATCTGCTGGATATGCACGCGATCTATCGCGATGAAAAGCAATTTATCCAGAGCACGCAGCAGGCGACGGAAGAACTGACGGCGTTGTTCGAGGCGGATCAGAAGGGGTAGCGACGAGATTGGTGAGGCGGTGCTTCTCAGGTGTTCGGACAATCAGCGGGCGGGTCACGTCGGCCATGGCGAACCGGTACGTTGTCGTCAAAGGCGACGCCGGGGGTTGTCAAATTGAGCGTCTCCTGGATGGTTAGTTTGCATATTCACATGATTTTCATATCTAGAACCCGTACCGGGGAAATGCGGCGCCCTTCCCTTGACATGCGGAAATTTTTGTATTCCCGCAAAGGTTGCAGTAGCATGAGGGGGCAGCGAGGCAATCCCTTGGAAGGGAACAAATGATGATTCTGGCGAAGGCGATTCCTAATCGCAATCGAATCTTGGTTGTCGAAGACGATGAGATGCAGGCGCAGATCCTGCAGGACGGTCTGACCCATGCAGGCTTTGTGGTGGATTTCGCCTCCGGCGGCCTCGCGGCGATGGCGAAAGTTGAAGATGAGAATTACGATGCGGTTCTTGTTGACTACAATATTCCCGAAATGGACGGCCTCGCCCTCGCCAGAGTGGTGGGTGATTTTCTTGGACCCGTCGCACGGCCCGTCCTGATTGCGCTTACGGCGGCGCCGGAACGTGTGATTGCCAGAGAAAGCGGCGGAAAGAGTGCATTTGATCTTGTCCTGGATAAGTCGTGTGGAATATTCACGCTGATATCTCGAATTAACCACTGCATCGTGCTGGCGCCAAATACCGCTGCCCGGCGTGCCGCCAAGGATCTAATATTAGACCAGAGTGAGGAGGATTACGTTATCGGGCCGCGCGGCCAGGAAATGGATGGGGCCGGTCGGCAGCAGATCCAAATTCTGGTCGTGGAGGATAACGAATTTCAACAATCATTGTTGACAGATATTCTTGAGAAACAGGGCTATGTCGTTGAGGTAGTTTCTGACGGCCTGCGGGCAATCCGTAGAATTCGAGAGAATTGCTTCGATCTCGCTGTTGTTGACTACAGAGTACCGGAAATAGATGGGGTGGCATTTGCATCGCTTGTACATGATCAGATGTCGCAGGCGTGGCGGCCGAGACTGGTTGCCTTTACGGCGTCGCCGGATTTGCTGCGCGACAGGGTCACGGAATCCGGTCCGGTATTTGACGAAATTATTGAAAAAGCGGCCGGCCCGGATGCATTGGTATCTTCTGTCAGTCATCTGCTAAGGTCTTCACCCAATCCGACGACTCGACGATTGGCAGCCGCGCCTATTTGATTCCTGGTATCGCGCATCAGGGAAGCGCGATACGTCGCATTTAGTTTGAAGTGGCCGATTCACGCGGAAATCATGATCACTTCGCGACCCACGCTTCACCGCGATCGGACACAAGTCGCCTTCCTGATCTTGAGAGCTTGCACACACTCAGCCGGGTGTCTCGCTGACCCGCAATCGAACAGCCCATGCGACCCAGTATCAGGGGCGCCTGGGCAGCATCGGCGGGTAGGTCGGGTCCGACAAGCGTCAACAGGTGACCGCCTGAGCGTTCTCGATTTCCTTGAGGGTCGACTCGACTGCAGCGCATAGTTGGTCGGCAAGGGCCCCTGATTCAGCCGAACCAGACCGCACTTCCCGCTCAAAGCTGCGGCTTGCCGCGGCGAGGCGCTCGAAACCGAACATCGCGGCGCTGCCCGCTAAGGCGTGTGCGCTGTGGGCAATCCCGCCGCCGTTGCGCGCAACGGCATCCGCTTCGCGCAAATCATGCAGCAGCATCTCCCCTTTGTCTCTGATCGTCTGGATATAGTCGGCGACCTTTTCCGGGGCGAGAAAGGCGGCTGTCCGCTCAAACACATGCCTGTTTACCACCGGCGGTTCCGGAGTGATCAATGTGGTCTCGGGGTCGACGGGCGAAGGGTTCGGCACAATAGCGCCCCGCCACTCTGTGTCACGTTGCCGCTTCGCGGCAACCGCGTTGGCGACCGCCGAGATCAGCGTCTCCATGTCGAAGGGCTTGGCCAAGTGACCGTCCATACCGGCCGCGTGGCAATCCCTGATCTGCTCTTTGAAGGCGTGGGCGGTCAGCGCGACGATCGGCACCTGCCCTCGCGGCCCCTCCATCGCGCGGATCCGACGCGTCGCTTCAAGTCCATCCATTTGCGGCATGCGCACATCCATCACCACGACATCAAAATCTTTGGTCGCCACTAGCGCCACCGCCTCCGCTCCATCTTCGGCGCAGGTAACCTCATGGCCAGCCGAGCGCAGGAAGGATTCACCGATATCGCGGTTCATGAGCACGTCGTCGACGACGAGCACGTGCAGCGGACGCGTCGGCAGCGGCGCTGCCCCAACATCCTGCCGGTCCGGGTAAGCTGCCACCCCCAAGTGTGCTGGGTTCGGCAGATTGGACGGGAGTTCGAGCCAGAACACGCTGCCGCCGCCAGGGTTGTCGTCGTGGCCGAGTCGCCCACCCATCAAGACTGCAAGCCGCGCGGAGAGCGCAAGACCGAGCCCGCTGCCCTCGGCCGTACGGGTGACCGCGTTGTCCAGCCGCTCAAAATCATTGAACAGGCGTTGGCGCTGTTCGGCGGGTATGCCCGCGCCGGTATCGACGACTTCGATCCGCAATGTGGAGGCCTCCGTTCCCGGCCCCAGGCGCAACTCGATGGCGCCATGGCTGGTAAACTTCGCCGCGTTGCCAAGGAGATTGAACAGCACCTGCCGAAGTCGTGTGGGGTCCGCGACCAGTTCCCGCCGTGTGCCTGGCGCGCTCGTTATGCTCAGCATCAACCCCTTTGATTCCGCTATCGGACGGATAAGGTCGAGACATGCCTCGGCCACCGATTGGACGTCAAAGCTGATTGCCTGCAACTCAACGTGGCCAGCCTCGATCTCGGATATATCAAGAACACAGGTAATCATCTCAAGCAAATGCCTGCCGGCTCGCAGCATGGCGTCCACTCGCTCGGCCTGCGCTGAATTCAGGCCACCTTCCATGTGCAGTAGTTGCGCATAGCCCAGGATGCCGTTCAACGGTGTACGCAGCTCGTGGCTCATCCCTGCCAGGAAGCGCGATTTGGCACGGTTTGCCTGATCGGCCCTGTCGCGTGCCTGAGCCAGGTGGCGCGACAGACGTTCGAGATCGGCGTTGGCTGCTTCAACCGCCAGTCGATTGTCCCGCTCGATCTGTAACTGTTCCTCTGCTTTGCGTTTCCGTTCCGTCGTATCAAGCAACGAGACCACGGTGATGCGGCCATACGGCGATTTCACTGGGCTTA
>DASYBP010000062.1:0-1581 GCA_036500715.1 Rhodopila sp. | reverse complement strand
ACGATGAACGGTGCGTTGCCGCCCAGCTCCATGCTGGTCTTCTTGATCGTCGGCGCGCACTGCGCAAGCAGCTTCGCCCCCACCTCGGTCGACCCGGTAAATGAAAGCTTCCGCACCAGCGGATTGGACGTCAGCTCGCCGCCCATCGCCGAGGACCCGCCGGTCAAGATATTGCACACACCCGCCGGCATCCCGGCCCGTTCTGCCAGCACCGCCAGCGCCAGCGCCGAGAACGGGGTCTGCGACGCCGGCCGGATCACCCCGGTACACCCGGCAGCCCAGCCCGGACCCGCCTTCCGCGTGATCATCGCACTCGGGAAATTCCATGGCGTGATCGCGGCAAAAACCCCGATCGGCTCCTTCAGCACCACGATCCGCCGCCCTTTGGCGTTCTGCGGGATGGTATCGCCATAAATCCGCTTCGCTTCCTCGCCGAACCATTCGATGAAGCTGGCCGCATAGACGATCTCGCCGCGACTCTCGGTCAGCGGCTTGCCCTGCTCCGCGGTCATGATCACCGCGAGATCATCCGCATTGGCGAGCATCAGATCAGACAACTTGCGCAGGATCGCCGCGCGTTCCTTCGCCAGCATCGCCCGCCAGCCTGGATACGCCGCGTGCGCCGCCTCGATCGCGCGCCGCGTCTCCGCCACGCCCATGTTGGGCACCTCACCGACCGCCTCGCCGGTCGCCGGGTCCTTCACCACGATCGTCTGGCCGGTATCGGCCTCCACCCACTTGCCAGCCAGATAGTTCGCCTGCCGGAACAGCGACGGATCCTTCAGCGGCAATGGCGCGACAGGATTCAACATGGTCGGCTTCCTCCTCACCGTTATCCGGTGGAAGATAGTCCCTGCATCCCCGTCTGTCAGGGGCCGGGCGGCAGTGCTTCCGCCACGTGGCCACACCACGCCGCTCCCAACTGGGCGCTCCGCCGCCCAATCGCACATCATTGAAGTCCCGAAACCTGGACCCGACTCCACCGACCCGACGAGAAAGCGCTTCCCTAGCAGCGACCCTGACGATGCAAGAAGTCCTTTTGACAACAGACGCCATCCTAAACGCCTTTGCCACCGCCGACGGCGTCCTGCCCAGGGCCGCCCTGACCCAGGCCCGCAACCGGTGGCCAGAGGTCGCCCCCGCCCTGCTCGCACTTCTGCAGGCCGCCGCCGACCGCGGCGCACGTTCCGAACGCTCGGAAGCCATCCTGTTCTACGCCATTTATCTCGTGGCGCAGGTCCGGGAAACCCGCGCCCACCGCGCGCTGTGCGCCATCGCTGCCGACGGCGAGCGAGCATCGGACCTGATCGGAGACGGCTTGACCGAGGATTTCGGTCTCATCCTCGCGCGGACCTACGATGGCGATCCCGCGGGGCTGCGATCGGTCATCGAGGCGGCCGGCGCCGACGAGTTTGCGCGGGATGCCGCCTTCGTCGCCCTTGCGTGGCTGACCGCGACCGGCCGGATAGACCGTGACGACACGGCGGGCTATCTGCGCCATCTTCACACCACGCTCCAGCCGCAAGGCCCCTGCTGGATCTGGGTGGCCTGGCAGCGGGCCATCGCCAGCCTCGGCCTGAA
>DASYBP010000061.1:0-6945 GCA_036500715.1 Rhodopila sp. | reverse complement strand
TGACGAACAGCATGTCGACGTAGGACTCGTTGAACTGGCCCGAGGCCGACGGCCCGGCGATACGGATCTTGAGCGCCCGATCGTGGGTGTTGGTGTGGAGGACGACGTCGAACGGACCGTCGCCGGTGGCCACGATCGGGGCGTTGTAGACAACATCCGATCCCGCGATCTTGATGAACGGGCTGTAGCCGGGTCCGGCCACCGCGCCGGGCTGGAAGTTGGCCAGCGGGAAGCCGTTCGGGCCAGGCTCGGCGATGCGAGTGGGGCTGAAGTCCGGAGCGCCTTGGAAGTGGATCAAGGCCGGCCCGAAGGGATTGTCCTGGAACGATGGGTTGTCCTCCGTGACCGTCTGGACGCACGCGGGGCAGCTGATCGCGATATTCGCCAGCTTGGGTGCGTTGTTGACGCCCAGGTCATCCGCCAAACCGGGGTCGGAGCTGTCGAGCAGGACGTACCACACGTGCTGGGTTTCACCAGGGTGGCCCGGCACCGGCGCGTCGCCCGGGTAGAGGGGCAGGCGCACCGTCTCGTTTGAGAGGTTGACCTGGATCGCGCTGCCCAGCGTGAGGTTGTCCCTTGGCAGCAGACCGCTCAGCTGTCCCAGCCCGGTAGCCGAACCCGTATCACTCGCTGCAGACGCTTTGTCTCGGAATAATCCGAGAAAGGCCGAGTAAAGCGCCACGATCAGTAATCCGGTGACCGCTATTGGCGCGCGCCGATGCCCGCAACCCCCTATAAACAGTCTAGCTGTCATTGAAGCCTCCTTCAGTCCGGTGACCTACCGATTTACAACATTTGGAAGATGTGGATGGATTTACGCGCAGTAATGCGCGGCATCGATCCACTTGTAGCGTGCGACTGCCGCGAGCCAGGCCCCAAAAGGGCGTCTGGCTTCGCATCATAGAGTTCCGCCCGTCCCGGTGGTGTTTTGCGCACGAATTCCGTACGGAAGGCTTCCAACTCTTCCTTCAAACCCATGGTTCCGTCCCTCCAATCGAATGTCTTCGTGGCGCTCCATTATAGAACGCACCATCTAAAATGTACCGAGTCGATTGACTTGGCAATGCCTCATCAGGCAGCCGATCAATAAACAGGTTTTTGCTTGAGCCGAGTGGTGGGCTTTCCTTGCCGTTCTGTGCTGTGCGTTCTAGAATAAAAGCGACGTTGCTGGCAAAAGGCCCGGTCGTCGTCACGTTCTACCGAGGCGGTTGGTGCCCCTTCTGTAATCTAGAGCTCAAGGCCTATCAGGCCGCCCTGCCCCGCATCGCGGCGGCGGGCGCGAGCATGGTGGCGATCAGTCCCGAAAAGCCAGATGATACCGTAAGCACAGTCGAGAAGAACGCGCTGAGCTTTCCCGTGCTCAGCGATGTTGGCCAGGGGGTGGGCAAAGCGTTTGGCATTGTGTACGCCTTCACCGATGACGTTCGAAAAGTCTATGACGGGTTCGGACTTGATATTCCGTCGAAGAACGGCTCTTCGGACGACTGGTCGCTGCCGCACGCCGACGCTGTCGCCGGGACTCGCGCGCGACAGCACGCGCTTGTCGGCACCCTGGCCTTGCGTCAGGTCCAACGTCCCGGCTGACAGCAGGAACAGCGCCTCGGGCATCTCACCCTCGCGAATCAGCGTCTCGCCGGGCTCACGCGTGACCGCGACAACATGGTCCCGAATCAACGTCTGCTCCTCCGCTGTGAGCGGACCGAACAGGTCTGATCCCGCCATCAGTTCGGCGAGCGGCGGGACGCCGACCGAAGGCGGCGGAGCGATCCCGCTGATGGCAAGCGAAATCCCGGCATGACGCAAATGTCGATGCATCTGGGCCAGCATTTCGGTACGCGCCGGCGCGATCTCGCGGCTTGTGGCGACAACGAAACTGACCTCGTAGGTGATGCCGTCGCCCTGCAGACCGACGCAGTTGATCTTGGGTTCCGGTTGGGCCAATGGCGCCCGGCAGGCCTGCACGGCGGCACCCAGCGCGGCCAGGCAGCGCTGCGGGTCAACCGCCGCCGCGACGTCGACCCTGACGGTGACGCCCCGCGACGGGGTCGGCGCGCTCCGGTTTTCCAGCCGCGATTTGGCCATGATACTGTTGGGCACGATGGCGACACTGTTGTGCAGCGTCGCGATCTGGGTGGACCGCCAGTTGATCTGCAGCACCTGTCCCTCGATGCCGCCTTCGACCCACAGCAGATCGCCCGGCTTGTAGGCATGCTCCAGGCCGATCGCGATGCCGGAGAAGACATCCGACAACGTGCTCTGCAGCGCCAGTCCAAGAACGATCGCCACCACCCCTGATGTCGCCACCAACCCGCCGATCGGCACGCCGAAGGCAAAGTTGATCACGGCGAGCCCGGTCGCGACGTATATAGCGCCCGCCAACAGGTCCGAAACGATCTGGGTCTCGCGGGGCCGGTTTTCCAGCACCACGAGCAGGCGGACGATCCCCACCGCGACGCGGGCACCAAACATCCACCAGCCAACCTCGGCCAGCAACGTCAAGGCAAAGCCTAGCCTTCACGTCCCCGAGCAAAGTCGGTGCCGACCAGAGGGGGGCAAAATCGGAGGACGCCAGTTCGGCGTCATGCGATAGGGCTTGTACTTGCGGCTATCTTTGGGTATACTTTTACTCACGGAGGCTTTTGACGGCCGGGAACGCGGTGGCACGCTGTTGCGTTGGGCGGACAATATCCTGTCCGCCTCTGGTCCGACCGGGGGAAAGGATGTTGCGCAGACGGCTAGAAATTCGGGGTCATCGGCTGTCTGCGGGTCCACGATCGCCGTCGGGACGGCCTCTGGCGGCCCTTGGCTGGGGCGGGAGGGATCGAACCTCCGTATGACGGAATCAAAATCCGTTGCCTTACCGCTTGGCGACGCCCCAACGCCCGGATGTGATAGGTCCGCCGGCCGCACGCGGCAAGCCAGAACCGCTATCGCCAGAACCGCTACGGACAGTGCAACCCGCCGCCCCACACCCACCAGCCAGGCCGCTTGACCAAATCAGCCGCCAGCCGCGCCGCCTCGGCAGAGGCAAATAGTCCAAAGCACGTCGCCCCCGATCCGCTCATCCGCGCCAGCAAACACCCCGGCAGCGAACACAGCGCATCCAGCGCGTCCCCGATCGCCGGGGCCAGCAGCCGGGCCGGCGTCTCCAGATCGTTTCGCGTCCCGCGCAGGTCAGCCGCAAGCGAACCTGCATCTGCCCACCCGTCGCACGGAAAACCCGCCGCCTCCGAAAATCCGCCGCCGCGAACCCGAAACACCGCCGGCGTGGCGACCGCCACACCGGGATTGACCAGCACCAGCCCAGCCGCGGGCAGCGGCGGGGCCGAAGCCAGAATCTCGCCGATCCCGGACATCAGCGCCGGCCGGCTCAACAGGCAGACCGGCACATCCGCCCCGAGCGTCCCCGAAAAACCATCCAGCGCCGGCGCAACACCCCAGAATCGGCATAGCAGCCGAAGCGTGGCCGCAGCATCGGCCGATCCGCCGCCGATCCCCGACGCAACCGGCAAATTCTTCTCCAGCACCAGCGCGCCGCTCGGCCGGATCCCGGTCAACGCCGCCAGACCCCGGGCCCCCCGCAGCACCAGATTGTCCGCCTCCCCCGTCAGTTCGGCGGCGAATGGTCCGACCACGGTGAGGGACAGATCGCGTGCCGGCGACACGCTCAGCCGGTCGCCTACCCCGGCGAAAACCACCAGGCTGTCGAGCAGATGATACCCGTCATCCCGGCGCCCGACGACATGCAGATGCAGATTGACCTTGGCCGGCGCGAACTCGGCTGCGGGCGCAGGTTCGGCTAAGCCAGACCCCAAGCGCTACTGCCCGCTGACAACCGCACCCACGTGCCCGGTGTTCAGTTTGGCCTCCAGCTTGACCGCGTCATCCGGCGTCGGATTCAGCGTCAGCGCTCGGCGCCACTGGTACTGGGCTTCGATCTTTCGCCCGGCCGCAAAGTAAGCATCGCCGAGGTGCTCGTTGATCGTCGCATCCTCCGGCTCCAGCTCGACCGCCCGCTCCAGTGTCTGGACCGCCTCGTGGCTGTGCCCCTGGCGATACAGCACCCAGCCCAGACTGTCGGTGATTGCCCCATCGTTCGGCCGCCGTTCGGCCGCGGTCTGGATCATCTGCCGCGCTTCGTCCAGGTGGTGGCCCATGTCCGCCATCGAATAGCCTAGATAATTCAGCACGAACGGCTGATCCGGCGACAATTGCAGCGCGTGTTCGAAATCCGCCTTCGCCCTCGGCCACTGGTGCGACCGCTCCTCGGCCACGCCGCGGTCGTAGAACACCACCCAATCCGCCGGCGAGGGACGCGTTATCCGCCCAATCGCCTTGTCATAGGCTATCACGGCGTCCGGGAAACGCTGCGTGGTGCGAAGGATATCGCCACGCTGTTCATCCGGCAGCGGACTGTCGGGGTAATCCCGCGCCATGCGCTCCAGATCGTGCATCGCATCTTCCGGGCGCCCCAGGCGGTCCACCAGCGCCGCACGACGCAGTTGCACCACGGCGCTGATCGGATCGCTGGCCGGCACCTCGTTCATGATGTGCAGCGCGGCCTGCTGGTGCTTCTCGTTGCCCAGGATATCCGCCGCCAGCAGCCGCGCCGCGGCGAAGTCGGGTCGCAGGTCCAGCGCCAGCCGCACCATGATCAACGCAAAATCATCGGCATCCTGCGACCGCAGCAAAGCCGCGAAGGTAAAATACGACTCGGCCACGCCATCGATCGCTCGCGCCACCGGACGCTTGGTGACATTGCCGATCAGCGCCGGCATCGCAATGGCCAGATCCGGCGCGCCCATCGGCAGCGCGGCGAGCGTCCGCTGCGCCTCCGCCGGCTGGCCGGAGCGCGCCTGCCAGCTCGCCAGGATCTGTGCCAGGCGAAGGTTCGGCTCTGTCATGTTGCTTTCGACCGTCCGGTACAGCCCGGCGGCGACATCCGGCTGGTTACCCAGGTCGGCGATCATCGCCGCGTGCAACGCGAACAGCGTGCGGAACCGAGGATTCTCAACATAGGGACGCAGCGTCGACAACGCCGTGTCGGTCCGCCCGTCACCCTGCTGCGCCCATGCAACCAGCAGCGGCTGCAGCAACTGGGTCATCCCCTGGCGCGGCAGCGCATGAAAGCGGGTCTCGGCGTCCTGCCAGTGGCCGGACTTCATCTCGACATCGGCCAGCACAAGCTGAGCCACCTGGCTTTCCGGCAATTGCCGCGCCAACTTCACCGCCTCCGGCCGTCCCGCGTTCACGCAGGCGATGAACGCCTCCAGCGTCAGCTCCGGGTCGCCTGGACTTTCCGCCACCGCCTTCAGCAGATCGTACGACGCGGTGACCGCGTCGCCCTCCGCCATCGCAAATCGGCCGGACAGGAAGTTGCCGATCACGCCGGCGGGAACCGGACCGGTATCAGCCCCAGAGGGAGCCCCCGAGGGAGGATCGGATGCCGCGCAGGCCGACAACAGCGTTAGCGCGAGAAGAGCGGACCGCCGAGCGGCGCGGACATGGTGCATCTGCTCACTCTAGCATCGGGAAGCGGCCATGTCATTCGGCTTGATCGGGGACCCAGCACGAATCAGAGCGCACAAGATTGCCCCAGCGAGCAGACGCCGGGCCCTGCCTTAAGCCAAAAAGGGGCCTGAACCCTGCGCCGCGCCCTACATCCCACCCGGATAGTTCGGCCCCCCGCCTCCCTCGGGCGGAACCCAGGTGATGTTCTGCGCCGGGTCCTTGATGTCGCAGGTCTTGCAGTGCACGCAGTTCTGCGCGTTGATCTGCAGCCGCGGTGCGCCTTCCTCGACCCCGACGAACTCGTACACCCCCGCCGGGCAGTAACGCTGCTCTGGACCCCGGAAATGGTTCCAGTTCAGCTCCACCGCCTTCGCCGGATCGGTCAGCACCAGGTGCGCCGGCTGCTGTTCCTCGTGATTGGTGTTGCTGATGAACACCGAAGACAGCTTGTCGAACGTCAGCACCCCGTCCGGCTTCGGATAGACGATCCGCGGCGCCTTGTCGGCCTCCACCAGCGTCTCGTTATCGGCGTGCGAATGATGCAGCGTCCACGGCGCCTTGCCGCGCAGGACGTAGGTGTCCACTCCCGCATAGGCGAGTCCGCCCCACAAGCCCCACTTGGCGAAGGCCGGCCGCAAATTACGGACCGCGGTCAGTTCCTCCCACACCCAGCTCGATCGCAACCGCTCCGCGTAACTGGTGACCTCGGCCGGACGGTCGCCGGCCAGCGCCTCAGCCAACGCCTCCGCCGCCAGCATGCCGGACTTCATCGCGGTGTGGGAGCCCTTGATCTTCGGCACGTTCAGGAACCCCGCCGCATCGCCGATCAGCAGCCCGCCGGGGAAGCTCAGTTTCGGAATCGACTGCAGGCCGCCCTCGCTCACCGCCCGCGAGCCGTAGGCAATCCGCCGTCCGCCCGCGAAGTTCGGACGCATCGCCGGATGGGTCTTAAAGCGCTGCGTCTCGTCGAACGGCGACAGCCAGGGGTTGCTGTAGTCCAGGCCTATCACCATGCCAAACGACACCAGGTTGTTACCGAAGTGGTAAAGGAACGAGCCGCCATAGACCGACCGGTCCAGCGGCCAGCCGACGCTGTGCATGATGAGCCCAGGCTTGTGGTTGGCGGCCGGGATTTCCCACAGTTCCTTGATGCCGATCCCATACGTCTGCGGGTCCTTGTCCTCGCGCAGGTTGAACCGCTGCATCAGTTGCTTGGACAGCGACCCGCGGCAGCCCTCGGCGAACAGCGTATAGCGCGCCCGCAGCGCCATCCCGCGCTGGAAGTTGCCGGTCGGGTGACCGTCCTTGCCGATGCCCATGTCGCCGGTGGCTATGCCGGCGATGCGGCCGTCTTCCTGCAGCAGTTCCGTGGCGGCGAAGCCGGGGTAGATCTCGACGCCCAGTTCCTCGGCTTGGGTTCCCAGCCAGCGCACC
>DASYBP010000060.1:0-17453 GCA_036500715.1 Rhodopila sp. | reverse complement strand
GCCGTAGAATGGTGGGGCAAAGCAGGCGGGTTGGCCATGCGGCGGCCCGCTTTTAGCGAGGCGATTGCGCATCTCGAAATGGCGCTTCGATTGCTCGACGGGCTCGGGGAAGCACCTGATCAGCGTCGCTCCCGTCTGCGGCTTCAAATTGCCTACGGCAATGCTCTGAGGATCGCACGAGGCGTCGGCGTGGCGGAAACGCAAGCGGCCTTCGTGGTTGCCAGCGACCTGGCGGCCGAAATCGAGGACGTGTTTGAGCGTTTGCCGGCCTATTACGGACTTTGGAGTGGGAGCTTCCTGCGTGGCGATCTCAAACCGATGCGAGACACGGCAGCTGCCTTCCTGCGTGATGTGGAGCGCTGGCCAAAATCGCCCGAAGCCGCCGTCGCTCACCGGATGTGCGGTATGACCCGTTGGTTTGAAGGCAACTTTGTTGAGGCGCGCGGACATTTGGAGCAGGCGTTCGCGGCTTACGACGCGGCGCGAGATGGCGAATTCGCCTTCCGCTTCGGCCAGGATCTGGCCACCCCTACGATCGCCTATCTCGCTATGGCGCTTTGGCCGCTTGGCGTACTCGATCGCGCGGGCTCGCTCGCCAAGGAGGCGGTTAGGCAGGCACTGCAAACAAACCATATTCCGACGATCGCGTACGCGCATGCCCACCGGGTATTTTTCGAGGCGCTGCGGCGCGACCGCTCGCAGGCTGCGCCACACCTCCAAGCGCTCCTTGGGCTCGCCCGGGAGCACGGAATATCAGTCTGGATCGCAGCCGGCACCTTCTTTGAAGGCTGGTTGCGATGCGGCACCGCAGATTGTGAGGCCGGCACCGCGGAAATACACCAGGGCATGGAACTCCTGCGTCTGCAGCAGGTGGGGGTTTACATGCCAATGCAAATAACGCTGCTGGCCGAGACTGAAGCAGAAGCAGGCCGTCCTGAGGCGGCCCTCGCCACCATCAATAGCCAGCTTGCGGCTACCGAGCGGACTGGTCAGCTCTGGTATCTGTCCGAGGTCCATCGGGCGCGTGGAAAAATCCTACTCGAATGCCGGCCAGGCGATGTGGCAGCGGCAGAAGCCGCCTTCGTGCGGGCCGTCGACATCTCCCGTGAGCAATCAGCTAAGTTGTTTGAACTTCAAGCCGCGGCCAGCCTCGCCCGCCTCTGGTCCGATCAGGGCAAGCGCGCCGAAGCCCTCGACCTGCTCGCCCCGATCTACAGCTGGTTCACCGAAGGCTTCGACGCCCCGGTCATGAAGGACGCGAAGGCGCTGCTGAATGAGCTGACCTGAGCAGGCCTGTGATTTGGGGACCACTATGGATCAACCTCCCGGGTTGCCGTCCTGCCCGGCCGAGCCCCGTCATCATAGCCAGCACCGCCTCACGCTGTCGACGCCGCCGCCAAAAAACGGCCCAGCCTTCCCTGATAAAGGCCCGAACCACAACGCCGGGCCCGCACGCCATTCATCAGGAGGATAACAATGGACGTCGGCATCCAGATGATTTTTTCCGGCTACGGCTGGCCGGGCATGACCGACCGCCAAGCCTGGCAGGAAGAAATCCGCCTCGCCCGTCTCGCCGACGAACTCGGCTTCGATGTCATCTGGTCGGTCGAACATCATTTCTTTGACTACTCGTTCTGTCCCGACAACACCCAGCTTCTGTCCTACCTCGCCCCGCTCTGCACCCACGCCGACCTCGGCACCGCCGCCATCATCCTGCCCTGGAACGACCCGCTGCGCGTCGCCGAGAAAGTCTGCGTCCTCGACCTGCTCAGCAACAACCGCGTCCGTCTCGGACTCGGCCGCGGCCTCGCCCGCCGCGAATTCGCCGCCTTCCGCGGCACGATGGACGACTCGCGCGAACGATTCGATGAAGCATCGAAAATGATCCTCGACGCCCTGCGCACCGGCTTCATCGAGGCCATCGGCAAATTCTACCCGCAACCCTGCACCGAAATCCGCCCGCGCCCGGAACGCAGCCTCGAAGACCGCACCTACGCCGTCGCCTGCAGCGAAGGTTCGATCGAGGCCGCCGCCTCATGCTGATGTTAGCCGACCGCCCCTGGCCCCAGCGCATCCCCGGCATCCAGCGCTTCCGCGAACTCTACGCCAGCTACAACGGCGTCGCCGCCCCGCCGGTCGTCACCGCCGATCAGTGCATTCGCGCCCCCGCAGCGGCCGAGGCGAACGAACTGGCCGAACGCCACATGGCCAGCTTCGTCGATAGCAACCCTCGAGCACTACGAGCTCATGAGCACCCACTTCGCCACCGCCAAGGGCTACGACGCCTACGCCAAGAAGTCGGAAATCGCCGGCACCGCAGGTCGTGACGGCTAGCTAGTTAACGCGCTGTTGCAAGTGGCCTCCGCGGCACCCCCGACCCGGTCCTGCGCGCCTACGAGGATCGCCGCGCCCTGCTCGGCGATTTCGAATTGAACAGTTCGTTCCGCTTCGGCGGCATCCCGCTCGCCAAGGCGGAAGCCTCGATGCGCCAAGGAAGTGATGCCCGTCCTCAAGACCTGGAAACCCGCCGCCCAGCAGGTCACCGCGTAACCGCTACACCAACACGTCCTCGATCCGGATCGGCACTTTCCTCACGCGCACCCCGGTCGCGTGATATACCGCGTTGGCGATCCCCGCCGCCACGCCGACCATCGGCAGCTCTCCAATTCCTTTCGCTCCAAGTGGATTGGAGTTCGTGTCGTCGTTCGGCACCACGATGACCTGAATGTCGGGAATATCCGCGTTCACCGGCATCAGATAGTCGGCGACATTCGCATTGACGATCCGCCCCGTCTCGCCGTCCACCAAAGTCTCTTCCAGTAAAGCCATGCCGATTCCATAAGTAATGCCGCCGATCAACTGGCTGCGCGCGGTCTTCGCGTTCAGCACATGTCCGGCGTCGAATGCGCCGACGTGGCGGCTCACCCGGATCGTGCCGAGGTCCGGGTCGACCCGCACCTCGGCGAACTGAGCACCGAACGCATGCATGGAGAATCTCTGTCGTTCCTCGCCCGGCTGCGTCTTCGCCTCCGCCTCGATGAATGAACGACCACTCCGCTCCAGCAGTGCGGAAATCGGCACCCTGCGATCCAAACCCACCATCATTCCGTCCCGCACCTGCAACGCATCGCGCGGCTGGCCGGGCCAGTCGGTCAAAGCCAGGTCCTTGATCTTGTCGACCAAAGCCCCGCATGCCGCCTGCACACTCGGCGCCACGCTCGCGACGGTCATCGACCCGCCCGAGACCGGCGCCGGTGGCAGGTCGGAATCCCCCAGCTCGAAACGAATCCGCTGCAAGGGTACGCCCAGCACGTCCGACGCGACCTGGGTCATCACCGTATAGGTCCCGGTGCCGATGTCCTGCGTCCCACACTGCACCACGACATTTCCCGCAGCGTCCATCCGCACTTTCACCGCGGCCGGCAGCCGGTTCGTCGGATAGGTACTGGTCGCTACTCCCCAACCGATCAGCGTGCCCCCATCGCGCATCGAACGCGGCTCCGCCGATCGCTTCTCCCACCCGAACGCCTTTGCACCCTGTTCATAGCATGCCCGCAGCGCTTTGCTCGCGAACGGTCTGTTGTCGTGCGGGTCAGTCTCGGCATAGTTGCGTAGGCGGAACACTATCGGATCCATCTTCAGCGCGACCGCCATTTCATCCATCGCAGATTCCAGCGCGAACACGCCGGACGCTTCGCCGGGCGCACGCATATACGTCGGTAGCGACGCATTGAGTGCCACCAGCCGATGTGTCACGGCGACGTTGGGACACGCATACAGCATCTCTGTCGCGAGCCCGACAGGTTCGGCGAATTCTCCCAGCGACGGTTGCGACATCGATGTGAACCCGTCATGCCGCATCGACACCAACGATCCATTGATATCGGATGCAACCTTCAGCTTCTGCACCGTCCGCGGACGATACCCATTCGATGTGTACATCTGCGCTCGGCTCAGCACCAGCTTGACCGGGCGCCTGACCGTCCTGGCGGCCAGGGCTGCTAGGGTCGCCGGCGGCCAGGTATTGCCCTTGCAGCCAAATCCCGCGCCCAGATAAGGGCAAATCACCCGCACGTCGTTCTTGTCGATACCGAACTGACCAGCCAGCGTCGCCTGGGCGCCGCTGATACCCTGCGTCGCTGTCCACACCGTCAGCTTGTCACCATTCCACGCCGCGATCGTTGCATGCGGCTCCATCGGATTATGATGCTCGATCGGCGTGATGTAGGTCTGCTCGATCTTGACCGCGCCGCTGTTGAATGTGCCGTCGGCATCGCCACGACTCGAATCAGGCGGCCGCTGACCATTGCGGAAATGCTTCGGCACATAGGCCTGGCCAAGCATCGCATCCATCGAGGTCGCCGCCTCTCCGGGCGTATAGGCCACACGCACCGCCGACCCCGCCGCCTGAGCCTGTTCTAACGTCTCGGCAACTACGACGGCCACATGCTGCCCGTTGAAGAGGATCTCCTTATTTTGCAGCAACGGTCCCGCGACGGCCTGTGGCACGTTTTCCGGATGCGACAGCTTACCCGCGTTGTCCGGCGTGATGATCGCCAGTACACCGGGCATGCCCTCGGCTTCCTTCAGCTCGAACCCGCTGATCGATCCGGCGGCGATCGTGCTCTGCACCAGCACCGCATGCACAGCGTTCGGCACATGGAATTCCGCTGCATACCGCGCGGCGCCGGTGACCTTCAGCCTTGCGTCAATGCGGTCAATGGGTTTGCCAATCATGCCCATAATACGCTCCTTCAGGCCGAGACGGTTTGCAGCGCGCGCAGCACCACGCGTCGCAGCAGCACTTGCTTGAACGCGTTCCTCGAGGCCGGTTTCGCCCCCACGCCCGCTTGCTCGGCCGCGGCTCGCAGAGTCGCGGTGTCGGCTGTCTTGCCAGTCAAAGCGGCCTCTACTTCCGGTAACCGCCAGGGCTTCGTGCCAACCCCGCCAGCGGCCACCCGAACGTCACGGATCGTTCCGCCATCCAGATCCATCGCCACCGCGGCCGACACCAGGGCAAAGTCGAAGCTCGCCCGGTCACGCACCTTCAGATAATGCGAGCGTTTCGCCGCGGCCGACGCCGGCATCTCGATCGCCGTAATCATCTCCCCCGGTGCCAGGATCGTTTCGACGTGCGGTGTGTCACCGGGCACCACATGGAAATCGCCAATCTTCACCGTCCGAATGCCGTCCGGCCCGGTGAGTTGAAGTTCGGCGTTCAGCCCGATCAACGCCACAGCCATGTCGCCGGCGTAGGTAGCGATGCAGTGATCGCTGCCGCCCAGGATGGCGTGCATCCGGTTCTCGCCGTTGATCGCCTGGCACCCAGAACCCGGCACACGCTTGTTGCAGGCGAAACCAGTGTCGCGGAAATACCCGCAGCGCGTGCGTTGCAGCAGGTTGCCGCCCATCGTCGCCATGTTGCGCACCTGGGGCGAGGCCGATGCCAGCAGTGCCTGCGACAGCACCGGCCACCGCGCCACGACCTCGGGGTGTGCGGCGACGTCGCTCATCCGCGCCAGCGGTTCCAGCCGCAGCCGCTCGCCGCTCGCCTCTATTCGTGACGCGCCCAGCCCCTCCAGGTCGATCAGCCGAGACGGCGTCTCCACATTATCCTTTGCGAGCTGCAACAAATCCGTCCCGCCGGCGATGAACTTCGCCCCTGGGGCCGACGCCCCCGCGATGGCTGACTCGACATCCCGCGGTTCGACCAACGAAAATGCCCGCATAGCTCAGCCCTCCCGCGCGGCCTGACGGACCGCGGCGACGATGTTCGGATAGGCCCCGCAGCGACAGATATTGCCGCTCATCCATTCGCGGATCTCCGCATCGCTGCCGGCGTGACCTTCCTTGATCAGCGCTGTGGCGGACATGATCTGCCCGGGGGTACAGTAACCGCACTGCAGGGCATCGTGCTCGATGAATGCTGCCTGCACCGGGTGCAGTTCACCCTCCGGTCCAAGCCCCTCGATTGTAACGATCTCCTTGCCCTGGCATCGCGTCGCGAGCGTCAGGCAGGAAACCACCCGGCGCCCATCCAGATGCACCGTGCATGCTCCGCAGGCCCCGCGATCGCAGCCCTTCTTGGTGCCGGTCAGGCCGGCGTATTCCCGCAGTGCATCCAGCAACGACGTGCGCTGATCTACCATCAGCTTCAGCGCCGCGGCGTTCACCCGCAAGGTCACCGGCACCGCGGTGCCGTCGCGCGCGCCGGCGGGGGCAGTCGTGTCATCGGCCCGCGCCGCCGTCGCCAAGGCCACGCCGCCAGCCCCCACCATCACCCCGCGTCGAGAGATTGATCCGTCCATCGCGCACCTCCGCCCGCTTCCCCGCGATAAGTGGGCACTGCCTCGCCGAGGATGCCTTACAAAACGGTGCGATGCGGGATTACGGATTTGTCAGAAAACCATAGGCCTCAGCAGGCGTTTTGGCAGCTCGGAGTTTTGCAACGAAAGCAGCATCGCGAAACCGGCGGGAGATCGCGGCCAGTGCCGCGACGTGCGGGGTGGTGCTGGCCGGCGGTATCAGCAGCACGAACACCATCGACACCGGTTTGCCGTCGATCGCGTCGAAATCGATCGGCTTCGCCAGCCTGGCGAACAGGCCCAGGAAGGACTCCAGTCCCTCGATTCGCGCATGCGGCAGGGCAAAGCCGACGCCAAGTCCGGTGGAACCAAGCTGTTCGCGGGCCAGCAGTGCGGCCTGCACCGCTTCAGGCGCCAGGTCCGGAACCAGTCGCCCGAACGCACGGGCGGCATCGTTGACCAGTTGATTCTTGTCGCGGACCCGCACGTCCAGCATCACCCGCTCGGGGGTCAGAAACTCAAAGATCTCCATCCCGCTCAGGAATCCTGGTCGTTGATCCGCAGCCGATATCCTACACCGGTCTCGGTTAAAATATGAACAGGCCGTTCAGGATCCGCCTCGATCTTCTGCCGCAGCGCTCGGACGTAGATACGCAGGTATTGCACGTCGGTGTCGGTTCCCCACACCTCGCGCAGAATCATCCTGTGGGTCAGTACCTTGCCCGCATGCTGAACCAAAAGTCGCAGAACCGCGTATTCGCGCGGCGAGAACTTCACCTCGTCACCGCGTACCGTCACGATCCGGCGCACCAGATCGACCGTTAGGTCACCACTGCGGAAAATCGGCGTCTCGCCCTCCCGTTGCAAGCGATGGCGTTGCGCCGCCCTGATCCGAGCCAGCAGTTCGTCGATGCCGAACGGTTTGGTCACGTAGTCGTCGGCGCCGAGATCGAGCGCCTCGACCTTGGCGGCCTCATCGCTTCGGCTGGACAGCACGATGATCGGCACGGGTGATCCGCCGGCCCGGATACGCCCGATCACCTCGGCGCCGTCGATGTCAGGCAGGCCAAGATCCAGGACGATCAGGTCACTGCCCTTCCGCCGGGCGACGTCGACCGCCGGCAGGCCTTCCTCCAGTTCACTGACGACGTAGCCCTGGCTGGACAGTCCAGCGCGCAGAAACCGGCGAATCGCCGGTTCGTCGTCCACCACCAGAACGCGCAGTGGTCCGGCTCCGGTCGTCATGACGTGGTTTCCTCTTCGGGCAGCAGCGCATTGACGGGGACCGGCAAGGTGATCACGAACATCGCGCCTCGGCGATCAGTGCGGTTCGCGGCCGCGATCGTCCCACCAATGGCCTCCACGAAGCCGCGGCAGATCGCCAGGCCCAGTCCCGTTCCGGCGCGCCTGCGATCGGCCCCGCCGGCCCGGTAGAATTTCTCGAAGATGCGGTCGACATCACCGGATGGGATGCCTTCGCCTTCATCCAGGATGCGCAGCATGACGCTATCACCGTCGCGTCTGGCATCAATCGTGATCTGGCTGCCGACCGGCGCGTGCTTGGCGGCATTGTCCAGCAGGTTGAACAGCACCTGCTCGAACAGAACCATGTCGAGCGCCAGCATCGGCAGGTTCGGCGGCAGGTCAACCTCGATCCGGTGCCCGGCGAGGATTTTCGCTGCCCGCTGCAGCGCGGAGCCGATGACCTCGGACAACTCGTTCAGGTCGCTGCGCGCTTTCAACGCCCCGGACTCCAGCCGCGTCATGTCCAGCAGGTTGCCGATGAAGCGATTCAGCCGATCGGATTCTTCGATGATGGTGCCGAGCAACGCTTCCTTGGTCTGGCTGTCGAGGATGGCGTCCTGGGACCGCAAACTGGTGGCCGACCCCAGGATCGACGCCAGCGGCGTGCGCAGATCGTGCGAAATAGAGGTCAGCAGCGCGGAGCGCAGCCGGTCGGTTTCCACCTGAAGGCGGGCCTGGTGCAGGTCGCGCGCCAGGTTGACCCGCTCGATCGCCAGCGCCGCCTGATCCGCCAGGGCATCCAGCAGCCGCTGTTGGTCCGGTGTCAGCAACGGCCCGGGCTCGTCGCGGATAATGCCGACAACGCCCAACGGACCGCGGCCGGTGCGCAGTGGCTGAAACAGCCATTTGCCGCCGGGCAGCGTGTCGGAGCCGCGGCCGGCGATGTGGTTTTTCTCCCAGGACCATTTCGCGGCGGCGAGGTCCGCCGCGTCCAGCATGTCTTCCGGCGGAAAGCCGGCGCGCACCGCGATGGAGCCGTTCTTGTCGTCCGATTCCGGCAGCAACAGCACGACGCGGACTTTCAGCATCATCGCGATCTGGTGCGCGGTGGCCCACAGGATATCATCAAGCGTCACCGCGGCGGCCAGCTTGCGGCTGAACTGATACAGATCGTCGGTTTGACGCGCGCGCAAGCGGGCGGCCAGCGCCTGGCCGCGCACGCGGGCGGCGAGGTTGCTGGCGATGACCGCGACGACGGTGAAGAAAAACAGCGCGACGACGTTATCGGGGTCGGCGATGGTGAAGGTGTAGAGGGGTGGCAAGAAGAAGAAGTTGTAGGCCAGCGTGGCGAGGAAACAGGCGAACACCGACGGTCCCAGGCCATACAGCACCGCGCCGATCAGGATCGCCGTCAGAAACACCAGCGCCACGTTGGTGACGCCCATCCATTCGTGCAGCGCGGTCGCCACCGGAATCGCCAACGCCACCAGCAGGGCTGCGATGACATAAGGCCGCGGATCGAATGGAGGGGTCCGGGTCGCGACCTGGACCGGCGTTCCGCCGGTGCGTTCGGTCGGCACTTCGATCACATGGATATTGATGCCGCCGGCGCGCTTGATCAGTCGCTGGGTGATCGACCCCAGCAGGAACTGCAGCCAGGGCGCCCGATTCGACTTTCCGACAATTAGATGGGTCACGTTGTTCGCACGCGCATAGTCGATCACCGAGTCAGCCACGTCTTGGCCCGGGATCAGCACCGGTTCGGCGCCTAACCGTTGCGCCAGCCGCAGCGCCGCCACCACGCTGTCCTGGTCGGCCGGCGTCCCGCTCGACCGCGCGGTCTCCACATTGATCGCCGTCCACGGCGCCCGGAGCTGATCAGCCAGGCGCTTGGCGTGCCGAACGGTGGCGGAGGCCTTGCTGCCGCCCTGGACGCAGACCAGCACCCGTTCCCCCGCCGGCCAAGGGCCCTCGATGGCGTGGCTGCGCATGTAGTCAACCATCTGGTTGTCCACGCGCTGGGCGGTGCGCCGCAACGCCAGTTCCCGCAAGGCCGTCAGATTGCCGGCCTGGAAGTAATGCCGGACCGCCCGTTCAGCCTGAGCCGGCACGTAGACCTTGCCCTCTCTTAGCCGCTGGATCAGGTCTTCCGGGGTCAGGTCGATCAGTTCGATGTCGTCGGCCCGCTCGATCACTGAATCCGGCACGGTCTCGCGCACACGGATCCGGGTGATCTGCGCCACCACGTCGTTCAGGCTCTCGACGTGCTGGATGTTCAGGGTGGTGTAGACGTCGATGCCAGCGGCGAGCAGTTCTTCGACGTCCAGGTAGCGCTTCGGATGCCGGTTGCCGGGAACGTTGGTGTGCGCAAGTTCATCGACCAGGACCAGTTGCGGGCGGCGGGCCAGGATTGCGTCCAGGTCCATCTCTGTCAGCGTTCGCTCGCGATACTGGATGCTGCGTCGCGGAACGGTCTCCAGCCCGTCCGTCAGCGCCTCGGTTTCCGCACGACCGTGCGTTTCGACCACGCCGACCACGACATCGACTTTTTCCATCAGGCGCCTGCGGGCGGCGGACAGCATCTCGTAGGTCTTGCCTACTCCCGGCGCGGCGCCGAGGAAGATCTTCAGTCGGCCGCGCTGCGACTTCTCAGCCTCCCGCAGCAAGGCCTCAGGCGAAGGGCGTCGATCCGTTTGCGCGTTTTCGCCCATTCACCGTCCGATCACGAATGCCCCAATGCGTCGAGTGCCAGGTTGAGCTCCAGCACGTTTACATGGGGCTCGCCAATGATGCCGGCAATGCGGCCGACGGTGTGATCCTGCACAAGCTGCTGCACTTTCGCCGCGGGCAGGTTGCGGGCCTTGGCGACGCGGGGAACTTGGAACAATGCGGCGGCCGGCGAGATATCGGGGTCGAGCCCGCTGGCCGACGTGGTCACCAGATCCATCGGCACCGGCGTGCCAGGGTTCTCGGCGGCCAGCTTCTTGGTGTCCTCGGTCACCCGGTCCAGCAGCGCCTTGGAGGTTGGCCCTAGATTGGAGCCGCCGGAATTGTCGGCGTTGTACGGCGCCGGAATGGTCTTGGTCGAGTCGTTCGGATCGGTATCGGTGGTCGCCGAAGGCCGCCCATGGAAGTAGTTCTCGCCCGTAAAGTTCTGGCCGATCAGAGCGGAACCGACGACTTTGCCATCGCGCTCGATCAGGCTGCCGTTGGCCTGGTGCGGGAAGATCGCCTGCGCGATGCCCGTCATCACCAGCGGGTAGGCGAGGCCGGTCAGGATCGTCATCCAGACGATCATCGTGATCGCCGGACGGATTTGCTGCAACATCTCGAATGGTCCTTTGCTTTAATGGCCGGGCCCGGCCCGGCCACCCACGACTTTATCGCCCTGTCACGCCAGCCCGATCGCGGTCACCGCCATATCAATCAGCTTGATGCCGACGAACGGAGCGACGATCCCCCCCACGCCGTAGATCAGCAGGTTGCGGCGCAGCAGCGCCGCGGCCCCGATCGGGCGGTAGGCGATGCCTTTCAGCGCCAGCGGGATCAGTGCCACGATGATCAGCGCGTTGAAGATGATCGCCGACAGGATGGCACTCTGCGGGTTGTCCAGCCGCATGATGTTCAGCGCCTGCAACTGAGGGTAGAAGGCGATGAACATCGCCGGGATCATCGCGAAGTATTTCGCGACATCGTTGGCGATCGAGAACGTGGTCAACGCGCCGCGGGTCATCAGCAACTGCTTGCCGATCTCGACGATCTCGATCAGCTTGGTCGGATCGCTGTCGAGATCGACCATGTTGCCGGCTTCCCGCGCCGCCATCGTGCCAGTGTTCATCGCCACGCCGACGTCAGCCTGCGCCAGGGCAGGGGCGTCGTTCGTTCCGTCACCGCACATCGCCACCAGCTTGCCGGCGGCCTGCTCGTCGCGGATCAGCTTCAGCTTCGCCTCGGGCGTCGCCTGGGCCAGGAAGTCATCCACGCCCGCCTCGGCGGCGATGGCGGCGGCCGTCAGCGGATTGTCGCCGGTGATCATCACCGTGCGGATGCCCATGCGGCGCAGTTCGGAAAAACGCTCGCGGATGCCGCCCTTGACGATGTCCTTCAGGTAAATGATGCCCAGCAGCTTGCCGTCCTTCGCCACCGCCAGCGGCGTGCCGCCTGCCTTGGCAACCTGTTCGGCAATAACGTTGAGTTCCTTGACCGTCGCCTCCGAACGAACCGCGGTCGCAATGCCACCGCCGTTGTCGCCCCCCCTGGGTGCCCGCACCCAATCGAGCACCGCATCCACCGCGCCCTTGCGAATCGAGGAATGATCGAAATCGACGCCGGACAGGCGGGTCTGCGCGGTGAACGGGACGAAACGCGCGTCCATCGGCGCCATGTCGCGGCCGCGGATATCGTATTTCTCCTTCGCCAGCACGACGATCGACCGGCCTTCCGGGGTTTCGTCCGGCAGCGACGACAACTGGGCAGCATCGGCCAGTTCGCGTGCGGTGACGCCGGCCAGCGGCATGAACTCAGTCGCCTGGCGATTGCCCAGCGTGATCGTGCCGGTCTTGTCCAACAGCAGCGTATCGACGTCGCCGGCTGCCTCCACCGCCCGTCCCGACATCGCCAAGACGTTGAACCGCACGAGCCGGTCCATGCCGGCGATGCCGATTGCCGACAGCAGCGCGCCGATTGTGGTGGGGATCAGCGCGACGAACAGCGCCACCAGGATGACGACGGAAATCGTGCCACCGGCATAGGTCACGAAGCTCGGGATGGTCGCGACCGCAAAGACGAAGATGATTGTCAGGCCGGCGAGCAGAATATTCAGCGCGATCTCGTTGGGCGTCTTCTGCCGTTCGGCGCCCTCCACCAGCGCGATCATTCGGTCAAGGAAGGTGGAGCCTTGCGCGGCGGTGATGCGAACCTTGATCCAGTCTGACAGCACCCGCGTACCACCCGTCACGGCCGAGCGGTCGCCGCCGCTTTCGCGGATCACCGGCGCCGACTCGCCGGTAATCGCCGATTCGTCGATCGAGGCGATGCCCTCGATCACCTCGCCATCGCTGGGTATCAGCTCGCCCGCCGCGATCAGGACGATGTCGTCCTGCTTCAGGTCCGGGGCGGGGACCTTTTCGGTACCGGTCGCGGTAAGGCGGTTCGCCATCGTGTCGGTCCGAGCGGCCCGCAGCGACGCCGCCTGCGCTTTGCCCCGGCCCTCGGCGACCGCCTCGGCGAAGTTGGCGAACAGCACGGTGATCCACAGCCACAGGATGATCTGGAAGGTGAAGCCGATATGCGCGTCGCCGACAATCAGATCCTGCACCAGGATCACTGTCGTCAGCGTCGCGACGACCTCCAGCACGAACATCACCGGGTTGCGGATCATCAGCCGCGGATCGAGTTTTCGCCAAGCCTGTCCGATCGCCGGCACCAGAATAGCCGGATCAAGCAGGTTGGATTTCTTGTCGCGAATACGGGTTTCCATGACAGGATACCTTATGTTTGGTCGCGCGCTGCGGCGTTCCGCTCGCGTGCTCAGTAGGTTGTGCCGGAGAGCATCGACAGATGTTCGACGATCGGGCCAAGCGCGAGGCTCGGCAGGAAGGTCAGGCCGCCGGTGATGACGATCACGCCCACCACCAGGCCGACGAACAGGCCGCCATCGGTCGGGAATGTGCCGGCCGAGATCGGCACGATCTTCTTGGCGGCCAGCGACCCGGCAATGGCCAGCATCGGGATGATCATCAGGAAGCGGCCGATGAACATCGCCATGCCCAGCGTCGAGTTCCAGTACGGTGTGTTGGCGGACAGTCCGGCAAAGGCGCTGCCGTTGTTTCCGGTGGCCGACACATAGGCATACAGCGCTTCGGAGAAGCCGTGCGGCCCGGCGTTTAACAGCGCCGACAGGCCGGGCTGGAGCACCACCGCCACCGAGGTGAAGCCAAGCATGGACAGCGGCAGGATCAGGATGCCCAGCATGGCCATCTTCACCTCCTTCGCCTCCAGCTTCTTGCCGAGGTATTCAGGCGTGCGGCCGACCATCAGCCCGGCGACGAACATTGCCACGATGACGAACAGCAGCATGCCATACAGGCCGGATCCGACGCCACCGAAGATGATCTCGCCCAGCATGATGTTGACCATCGGGATCATCCCGCCCAGCGGTGTCAGACTGTCATGCATGTTGTTCACCGCGCCGCAGGACGCGTCGGTGGTGATCGTGGTGAACAGGCTGGAGTTGGCGATGCCGAAGCGGACCTCCTTGCCCTCCATGTTGCCGGCCTGGTGGTCCAGCGGCAGATGGGCGAACAGCGAGTTCCCGTGGGCTTCGGACGCATAAACGACCGCGGTGCCTGCCAGGAACAGCACGGCCATCACAGCGAAGATCGCCCAACCCTGCCGCTGATCGCCGATCATCCGGCCAAACACGTTGGTCAGCGCGGCGCCGATCGAGAAGATCAGCAGAATCTGGATCAGATTGGTGACCGCCGTCGGATTCTCGAACGGATGCGCCGAGTTGGCGTTGAAGAAGCCGCCACCATTGGTGCCGAGCATCTTGATCACCTCCTGCGAGGCGACCGGGCCTTGCGCGATCAGCTGCTTGCCGCCCTCCAGCGTGGAGACGTCGGTATACGCGGACAGGTTCTGCGGGACGCCCTGCCATACCATGACCAGTCCGACCACGATGCAGATCGGCATCAGTACATACAGCGTGCAGCGGGTCATATCGACCCAGAAATTACCAACTGTCTTGGTCGATCGGCGGGAAAAGCCTCGGATCAAGGCGAGGGCCAATGCGATGCCGGTCGCGGCGCTGAGGAAGTTATGGACGGTCAGTCCAGCCATCTGCACCAGGTAGCTCATGGTGGTTTCGGGCGTATAGGACTGCCAGTTCGTATTGGTAATGAAGCTGACCGAGGTGTTGAATGCCAGATCGGCCGACACCGCGTCCAGTTTCTGCGGGTTCAGCGGCAGAGCCGCCTGCAGCCGCTGCAGCGCGTACAGCACCACGAAGCCGGCGAAGGTGAATGCCAGCATGGCGATCGCATAAGTGACCCAGTGCTGTTCCTCGGCTTCCCTGACACCGGACAGACGATAAAGGCCGCGTTCAAGCGGCCGGAGCACTGGCGACAGCGGTGTCCGCTCGCCAGTGAACACGCGTGTCAGATAGCCCCCCAACGGCTTGGTGAGGAGCACGAGCAGAACGCAGTAGATTGCGATCTGCAGCCATCCATTGAACGTCATGGTTTATCTTTCCGCGGAAAGGAACGGGCCTAGTGTTCGATCGCGGTGAAGCGTGAGTCGCGAAGCGACCACGGTTGCCGCGTCAATCGGCCACTCCAAACAAAGTGCGACGGATCGCGTTTCTCCGATGCGCGACACTAGCGTCCGCTCGGACTTCCGAGCCAGGGCGCTAGAAGCGTTCGGGCCGGAGCAGCGCAACGACGAGGTAGGCCAACAGGAAGACGGTCACCAGGCCGCCAAGGATGTAGTCCAAGGTCATTGCCGGCTCCTCACAGATGGTCGCAGGCAAAGGCGTAGAGGACGCAAAGATAAAGAAAGGCGGCGCCGGTGGCGATGAAAATGAGGTCAAGCATACTCATTGCTCCTCAGCCCGCTGCAGGCAGCCGGCCACTTAAGTGTTCAGTAGGCGGTCAAATAGGTTTCAACTACTATATAAGCGATGCGGCTCGCCCCGGCCGGGCGTAGTATTTCCATATAAATCGACCTTCAATTCGCCCGCCTAGTGTCCGATCGCGGTGAAGCGTGAGTCGCGAAGCGATCACGATTGCCGCGTGAATCGGCCACTTCAAACAAAGTGCGACGTATCGCGCTTCTCTGATGCGCGATACTAGCGCGGGCTTCAGAAGTGGACCGCGCGCTTGTAGGCGTCCAGCACCGCCTCGTGCATCGTCTCGCTCACCGTGGGATGAGGGAACACCGTTTCCATCAATTCGGCCTCCGTCGTCTCCATGGTGCGGGCGATGGTGAAGCCCTGGATCATTTCGGTTACCTCAGCGCCGATCATGTGCGCACCCAGCAACTCGCCGGTCTTGGTATCGAACACCGTCTTGACCATGCCCTCGGGTTCGCCCATCGCGATCGCCTTGCCGTTGCCGATGAACGGGAAGCGGCCGACCTTTACGTCATGCCCCGCCTCTTTCGCACTGGCCTCCGTCAGCCCGACCGAGGCAACCTGCGGCCGGCAATAGGTGCAGCCGGGAATGTTGCGCACATCCATCGGATGCACGTCGTTCAGCCCGGCGATCTTCTCGACGCAGATGACGCCTTCATGGCTGGCCTTGTGTGCCAGCCAGGGCGGTCCGGCGAGATCGCCGATGGCATAGACCCCGGGTTCGCCCGTCCGGCAATATTCGTCGATCACGATGTGGGTGCGATCCACCTTGACGCCGGTGCCTTCCAGCCCGAGGTCCTCGACATTGCCGACAATACCCACGGCGGAGATCACGCGATCAACTTTGATCTCCTGACCCTTGCCGCCGGCCTCGACTGTTACGCTGACGTTGTCCGCGCCCTTCTTCGCTCTCTTGACCGACGCTCCGGTAATGATCTTCATCCCCTGCTTCTCGAACGCCTTGTGCGCAAATCCCGAGATTTCTTCATCCTCGACCGGCAGAATCCGCGGCAGCACCTCAACCACAGTTACCTCGGCACCCATGTTGAGATAAAAACTCGCGAATTCGATGCCGATCGCGCCGGACCCGATCACCAGCAGCGACTTCGGAAACATCGTCGGCACCATGGCTTCCCGGTAGGACCAGATCAGCTTGCCATCCGATTCGATTCCCGGCAGTTGCCTGGCACGCGCCCCGGTGGCGAGGATGACGTGCGGCGCCTTCAGGACGGCAACCTCCTTGCCGTCTTTCGTTACTGCGACCGTCTGCTTGCCGGCCAATTTTCCGGCGCCGTCGACGACGGCAACCTTGTTCTTGCGCAGCAGGTGTGCCACGCCGGAAGAAAGTTGTTTCGCGACCGCGCGAGACCGCTTCACCACCTTGCCGATCTCGAATTTGGGTGCGACCGCCTCGAAGCCGAAATCCGGCAGATGATGCAGCAGATGGTTGATCTCGCTGGTGCGCAGCAGTGCCTTGGTCGGAATGCAGCCCCAGTTCAAACAGATCCCACCCAGATGCTCCCGCTCCACGACGGCCGCCTTCATTCCAAGCTGTGCCGCTCGGATGGCCGCGACATAGCCGCCAGGGCCGCCACCGAGGACAATCAGGTCAAACGCTTGCTCAGCCATGGGCAATTCCTTTCGCCAGGGCGACGAGCGCGTCGCCGCCGAGTTGTCGCGTGTGCCAGTCCTCGATCGGTTCCGCGCCGAGACGCTGGTAGAAGTCGATGGACGGCTGGTTCCAGTTCAGCACGCGCCATTCGATCCGCCGGCAGTTCTCGGCCACCGCCCGTTGCGCGATATGCCGCATCAATGCCAAGCCGAAGCCGCGGCCCCGGTAAGCCGGATCGACAAACAGATCTTCCAGGAAGATGTTGGCGCGCGCTGTGAATGTACTGAAGCTGTAGTAAAACAACGCGATACCAACGGCGTGGCCGTCGCTCTCTGCCAGAATGGCATGGATGCGGGGCAGGGGACCGAACAGCGCCTGGTCGAGGTCCGCCTCGGTGGCGGTGAATTCATGCAGCAGGCGTTCGTAAGCGGCCAGCCCGCGGATCAGCCGCAGAACTGCGGGGATGTCCGAAGGGGACGCGGGACGAATCGAAGGCTGCGCGCCGACAGGATCGACCTCACCGGCCACGCCCAGACGCCCCCGCCGCGCCACCACCACGCACTCCCCCTGTGTCATGGCCGGGCTTGGCCCGGCCACCCATGACTTTGCCCGCTTGCCATCGGCGACCATGCCCGAAGAGGTGACTCGACAAATCTTTCCT
>DASYBP010000059.1:0-6380 GCA_036500715.1 Rhodopila sp. | reverse complement strand
GTCGCAAAAGTCTGTCGTGAAAGTCTGAATCATCGCGACATGTTCTGCGACAGCCATTTTCAGCAGTCTCTGATCGAAATGGCCCTTCGTGGCACGACTGTTGGGTCTAGGCGGCTTTTGCCTGTGGGCCGAAACCCCCGGCCGCGCCGCTGGGCGCGCGCGCGTCCGTGGGCTGGAGTCGCGGGCGAGTTCGCCCGGGCGCGGCAATTAAGGCAGCTGCTTGAAAGGCGTGGTAAGCGGATTTGGCCAACCAGAGAGATGTCCGTTAACCGGCATTTCCGGACGGAATCCGGTGCCCGCTGCTCAGAGAAGGTCGAGTTGCAGCCGGACGGCCCGGCAAACCGTCGCCAGGTCATCCGCGCGAAGGGTGCCGAGACGACGCTGCAGGCGCCGCTTGCTGGCGGTGGTGATCTGGTCAGCCATCGCTTTGCGGCGCGCGCCGTTGAGCGTGACCGAGGCCTCTGCAGGATAGAGGCGCCCGACCTGGCTGGAGATCGGCACCACCTGGACCCGGCTCAGCAGCGCATTGGCGGTGTCGTTGCTCAGGACGACGGCCGGCCGGGTTTTCTGGATCTCCCCACCGACCGCTGGATCGAAGGCCACCAGCCAGACCTCGCCACGGCGCGGGAAGAGTTCATCCGCCACGGCGGGCGGGTTCGTCGGCCACGTCACCGACCAGAGCGTCGCTCCACGCCTCCGCCTCGGCTTCGCGGGCCTCGTCGGCAGCCATGGCGGCGTAGCCGGCGGACAGGTCCTGGCCGACCACGTGCGGGCGTGCCAGATCGTTGAGAAAGCGGCTGATGCGGCGGCCGATGACGCTGTGCAGGCCATCATACACCTCGGCGTCAACCGTGATGGTGAGCTTTCATACCATTGGTGGCCTCGTTAATATGTATTGATATACGCCTAGAGTGCTCAGAACGCAAGGCGTGCCCTCTCCAAGCGCCCGGCGTGCGAGGTCATTTGCTTTCGCGCCAACGGCATAGATGGCGGTGGCGTGGAAAATCCGCCTGGCGCCAGGAAACACGTCCCGCGAAATCTTGCCGTCTCCGGAACGTCATTTGCCGTTCTTCAGGATGCGCTATCGATCGGTTCGGCTGCCGGCTAGCGGTCACCATGTGACCAAAGATCAGACCACCGACGAATTGTCGCTCATGGTGGCCGCGCGTATGAGCGAGGATGATGCACGCCGGCTGCTCATGGCCTGTCGCTGGCCGAACACACGCGGACAGCCGGTTTGCCCCAAATGCGGTCACGGAGAGGTATACGGCGCCAGGGGACGGCGAACCTTTCGCTGCAAGCGCTGCCGGACCGACGTATCTGTCACCTCGGGCACGATCTTCGCCGGTTCGAAATTCTCGACCAAGGACTTGCCCGCTGCTCAAAACGCCAACCAGGCAAACAGAAAGAGAGTGTTGTTGTCGCTGGCGTTGCGCCCAAAACCGTCATAGTTGCGGTTGCCGCCGTTGAACAGGGTGTAAACCGTGTATTGCAGGCCGAGCTTGAGGTTGGCAAAGGGATGGCCCCAGGACGTCGCTTTGCCAAACGGAATCCAGTCGGCCTCGACGATGAAGGCGTTGCTGTCCGGACTGCCGTTGCGGCTTCCGGTGAGTGGAGTCGCGGGAAAAATTAGCGGGTCCTTATTGCCCCAGGTGTACTGCCAGCCCAGCGTCACGCCATAGGTGTTCTGATAATAATACGACGCGTTGGCGTTCACCTGGTTCAGCGCGTTGCCTGCCTGGCTGGCGGCGCCGGTGTTGAACGCAGCCTTCTGATTCTGGTCTTCATGCAGGAAGCTAGCATCAAAGGTCACGATATGCGTGCCGTCCCCCAGATATTGGTAGCCGCCGTCCAACTGCGTGTCGATGAAACTGTTGCGCCCGTTCGAGCCATCGGCGGTGAACGGCGACGTGGCGGGATTGAAGTTTGCGCTGAGCAGGGTCGCGCCGATATGCGCTGATTGGGCGTTCCAGTTCCATTCATAGGCGGCCCGTAGATAGGGGGCAATATTGGCGGTGCTGCCCGGTCCCAACGCGGCGCCGGCCGCCGACAGCAGGGTCGGGCCATAGCTCGCATAGCCGCCGGCCTCGAAATAGATGCGCCGATCATACCAGGCATAGGCAGTCAAACCGATCGAATTGCCGACCAGGCCGCTCGCTAGCAATGGCTGTGCCGTCGGCGTCGGTGCCAGCGACGACGCGATGAACGGAAATCTCCAGATGGGGGTTGAGTTATAGGCATCCTGCACCCCCGGGCCATTGTTCAGCGACAGGCCGATGCGCAGCTCGGAATCGCCGAGGCTGAGGGGCGTGGTCAATCGCAGATCGGTGTTGTCAAGCAGGATCGCGCGATCCGTGCCTGACCAGGTGGTCTGCACGAAGCCGCCGGCGAAATCGGTGATCCTACCGGCCAGGAACACGCTGACCTGGTCGATGTCGAAGTTGTTGTTGTTGCCGAAATTGTTGGCCGGCGGCTGCGGTTGCGGCGTGTTGGTGTGGGTGAACGAGCTTTGGACGAATGCCGCCAAGGGTATCTGCGATGCGATGCCCTGGCCACCGGTCTGAGTATAGCCGCCGATCTTGAAGGCGCGACCGAACGGCGTCAGCTGCGGCCCGAACCCGCCGATATGGCAGGCGGTGCAAGGTTGGCCGGTCTGCTGTGCGAAGCTCGGCACCGCCCATGCCGCGTTGCTGGCAAGCAGCATGAGCTCCATTGCCAGAATTGCCGCCAGCACACCGCGATACAGATGGTGGATCAATGCAGCGTCTCCAGATAGGCGATAAGATCGCTGCGCTTGGCGGAATCCGGCAGGCCGGGGAATGTCATGAACGTTCCAGGCACCACGTGTTGCGGTGCCGTCAGATAGCGGTCGAGCGTTGCGGGATCCCAGGTCAGTCCCGACTGAAGGTTCGCGGTCGAGTAATGGAAGCCGGGCACGCGGCCCGAGTGGCGGTTGACCACGCCGAACAATGTCGGTCCCACGAGATTGCGGCCTGGCTGTACCGTGTGACAAATGCTGCAATTGGTCTGGAAGACCCGTCTCCCGTCGCCGGTGTCCTGGGCGCAGGCGGAACGCGTCAAGGCGAGCGCGGCCAGCATTGCCACGGATAGGTAGCGTCCGAGCATGGTATCGGTCCGTACGGATTGTGTTTCGGAAGCCGCCGGCGCGCCGCCGTGACTGGCACGGCGGCGCGCGCGATCGTTCAGGTCACGTGCGAGCGGTGGACCTGCGACGCAGCAGCGCGGCGATGGCGCCGACGCCTACCACCAGCAATGCGCCGGAAGCCGGCTCTGGGGTCGCGATGAGGCCGAACAAGCCTTCGGATTCATTGGCAACGCCAGCGGTGAAGTAAATGTTGTCGGAGCTGCCGGCTGAGCCGCCGTTGCCCGGCGTCAGAGCCCAAAGGTCACCGATCGCCAGCGGTTTACCATTCGGGCCGAGCAAATCGCTCACGAACGTGTCGGCGGAAAGATTGAATGCGCCAATCGTCCCATCGCCGAAATTGCCGACCAGCAGATCGCCTGCCAGATTGCCGAACGAGTTGGGGGCAATGGCCAGACCCCAGGGCGAATCGAGTGTTCCGGTCGAGGCGACGCGCACCATGCCTGTGCCGTCCAGATTGAATTGATCGACAAAGCCGTGGCCAAGCCCGGCAACGTCGTCATGCTTCGCGTTATCCTGCAACGCGTACGTCACGTACAGTTTGCCGTTCAGAACCTGCACGTTGAACGGCGCATAACCGGCCGGGACGGTCGGGTCCGTGAACGTCTTGGTGAGCTGGAAGCTGCTGTTGTACACCTCGATCTGGCCGGACCGGAAATTCGCGGCATACAGCATGGTCTGGCCGCCGCTGGTGGCGATCGCGAGGCCCTTGTAAACCGCGCCGGTGCCGCCATGCGAATTATCGACCGCGAGAACCGAGTGGCTCTGGTCGACGCCGGGGGACCAGCCGGAGATCGTGCCGTCCTCGGTCGCGAAAATGAAGGCAGAGGAGCCGGTTTTCGTCACGCCTCCCACGGTCTGGCTCACATTGAAGCCGCCACTGCCGTTGAACACCTGGCCATCTGGAGACGCAGTGCCGGGCGTCTGCCCCGGCGGCGTAGCCACCGTCACCTGCGGCACCGTGCCGCCGAACAACGATTGCTTGCTGCCGGCGCCGTTATAAAGGGTCACCACGCCGGAGCCGTTGTCCGACACCCAGAACGGGCCGGTTGGAGAATAGGACACGCCCCATGGGTTGATCAGGTTTGGATCCGGCGACTGCACGGCCGGGACTGAGCCATCCGAGATCAGGTCGATCTGGCTGAATTCCGCTGCGGCGTATGCCTTGCCGGCGCAAAGCGATGCGACAAGACCGACGATCGCGACGCACGTACTCCTTGCCGCGCCCGTGCCGGGCGTGGCCTGAACATGATTTCGCATTAGGCGAATCTCCCCTGATGATAGGTTGCTTCGAACGCGCCTCATCACCCAGGACGATCGGTCTATGGTAGATATTCCCGCGACCGCGTTTTGTCTTATATTCCTGCATAGGAACAATACCAGGCATCGCACTGCTATCGATTACGCCGGCACGCCGGCGCCACTTGGCAATCTAGCGCAATTGCTCTGCGGCCAGCGCGTCGGGCTCGAACGTGCGCGCAGGATGCGGCGCGGTCACCCGCAGGTAATCGCCCGGGCCGCCCAACGCGAAATCGTACACGTAGCCGCCTTGCAACAAATCATACACAAACTGCCCGCCGATGATGGTCGCTGGCACATCTGCCAGCGTCATCATCGTGGCGTGGCCGAATTTCCACAGATGCCCGTCCTCGTCCCACGCCTCGGAGTAAACCGCCATCCAGGTATCCTCGTCGACGTAGAAGCGGCGGCGCGGAGCCACATGATGCTTGCCCGGGGCGAGCGTGCCCTCCACCACCCAGACGCGATGCAGCTCGTATCGCAGCAGGTCGGGGTTCGCGTGATGCGGGCCCATCACCTGGCTGGGCGAGGCATGATTGAGGGCGTCGTTATTGTACGGCACCAGCATCTCTTGCTTGCCGAGTATGCGAAACTCGTATCGGTCCGGGCCGCCGAAGAACAGGTAATAGTCGTCCAGCTCCTCATAACCGGAGGCATCGGGATCCGGTGTGTCATATGACAATGACGGCGCCTTCCGCACGCGATGCTCACCGGGAATGTAGCGCCAGGCGATGTACCGGTCGCGGCCGACATCCAATGGCTGCCAGGCGATATAGGCCTCACCGACGCGGGAAGGCGGCGCATCCTGCACCCGCCGCGTTTTGAAGTAATAGGCGCCCACATCCTGCGGCGACGATGCTTCGTAATAGGGAAAATCGGTGATCTCGCGATATCCTGCGGTCTGCTGGATCGTGCCGTCGCCGCTGGCAATATAGGTGCCGATATGCGCTTCCCGGGCGACCCCCCAGAAGGCCAGCAGATGGTTCCACACGATTTCCGTGCCCGAGGTGGGGATCGGGAACGGGACGCCGCCGGCGGCATCCGCCACCCCATAGGCGATGCCGTCGGGCGCGGCCTGGGCACGCAGGGCATTGGCGCGGGTCGCGGCATAGACCGACGCTGGCGCGGCGGCGGTACGATGGGATGGAAAGACGCGTATCCGGTAATCCGGGAAGGCGCGGAACAAGGCCAGCGCGCCCTGCGGCAGTTCCGCTGCATACTGCGCCGCATGCGCTGCATCGATGGTGAAAAGCGGTTGCTCTGCCGCCAATCCGCGCGGCACGCCGCCGCCGGTCCAAACCGGGATTGTGCCGCTCGCATTACCAGCGCGCTCCGCCCCGACCGGGGTGAGCCTGCCGCCCAGGTCTCGCGCCTGTTGTTCGGTAACCCGCGCCTGCGCCAACATGCACGACATCGCGAAGGCTATTGTGACCAGCCAGAAAAGGCGCATCGCGGTCCAGTCTCACCATCAGCCGGCCGCAAGGCGTGCACCCGCCATGTCGTGCCAGCGTGCCCCGCCTCGTGGTAGCAGACCGGGGTGTGTCTGCCCATCCGATCTCGTCCGACCGGTTCTCGCGCCGCCGGGCCTGCCTGGCGCTGGCCGCCTGCGCGATGGTCGTGACGGCCGGGCCAGCCGCCGCCGAGGACCTTGGCACCTGGGGCGGTTTCGACATCCGGTGGGACACCACGGTGCGCCTCTCGCTGGGCGCCCGCACCGAGCCCGCCAACCCGCAGCTGCTGGCCAACATCAATGCCGATGATGGCGATCGCGCATTTCGGCCAGGTCTCAACAGCGAGCGTATGGACGTCATCACCGAGCTGACCGGCGAACGCGGCGCCCTGGGCTTCGATGTGTCCGCCCAAGGCTGGTACGACGCCGCGTACAACATGGACAGCGCCAACAACTCCCCCGCCACGT
>DASYBP010000058.1:0-5759 GCA_036500715.1 Rhodopila sp. | reverse complement strand
GGCAACAGTGTCACCGTCGAACAACTCGCGGCGTGAGATGAATGCCCGATGCCAGCGTACCCCGGACGGTTCGACATGGCGCGCGTTCGGCCCCGACGATCAGCTTGGGGGCAATTTCGTTACGTTATGACGGGTGTAGCTTAACCAGGTCCTTCGGAGAGACTGGCCGATTTGGTGCGCAGACTCTCCGCGAGGGCTTGGGGGCCGCCGCGACTCAGCAGTCTGCGGAAGTCCGAACGCTGGACCGCGACGCGACTGATCGAACCGTCGGCCAGGACATCGACGACACGCCAACCGCTGGAACCCTGTCGCATCACGTAGTCAAGCTCGTGCGGGTCGCCGCGCTTTGGAATGACCTTGGTCTCGACCACTTGTTCGTTGCCGACCGCGCGCGTCTCCGGGCTGATTTCGAAGCGCTGGCCGTTGAAATCATCGAAGCTATTAACGTAGGAGGCAACGGTGTAGCGCCGGAACGCATCGGTCAGCATGGCTTGTTGCGCCGCCGGCAGGGTGGACCAGGAGGGACCGACAGACTCCTCCAGAATGGCCGCCAAATCGAATGTCCGGTCGATCGCCGGCGCGAGGATGTCATAGCGCTGTTGGAAGGGTGTGGTCGGGCCTAACTTCATGATCTCGACCAGGGCATCAACCAATTTCTGAATGGGCGCGACGGCCGCCTCTTCGGTGCCGGAAGCGGCTGGCGCCGCCGCACCAAGAAGCAGGGCAACTGACGCGGCAAGCACGCCCCGGCGCGGCAGACGACATCTATTCATCATGGCAATCCTCTTGGCCACTGTCACAGATAAACCTCCATGTGGGCCGGTCGCTGACATCATCCAGATACACTCGCGCGGTTGTCTTAGCGGCTTGTTTTCGGCAGCGCACTGGCTCACGATTTTGTGTCATCTGGCGCTGCTGAAAAACTCCGGCTTCATTGGCTAACTGCAAGATCGCAGGTCTGTCAGCAGGAGGTTTGGTATTGACGATCTTGACCCGAACCCTGGGTCTGGCGGACGCTGTTGTGGGTTCTTTCGGGCTGCTGGATCGACCGCTTGATCCGGACGAGCTGATCCGTTTAGCGCGGCGGCAGACGCGTCTGCGCGACTTTGGCGACACCGCGTTTATCGGTCCACTGACGCGCTTGCTGGAGGCCTGCTCGACCGAATCCGCGCTCAGCCTGGTGGGCCGCAGCGCGACCCGATGGGATGTGGTTCGGTTTTTGTCCAATCTGTTGACGATGCAGGCGGCGGCCGCCGAGCATCCCAAGATCGAGACGGTTCCGATCCGCCGGCCGATTTTCATCACCGGACTGCCGCGCAGCGGAACGACATTCCTGCATCGATTGATGCTGACCGACCAAGCCAATCGAGCACCCGCCGTATGGGAAACGATTTCGCCCTCGCCCTCGGCGGGAACCCGGGAACAGCGAATCGCCGGGGTGGCGCGGCAGTTGAGGGCGTTCGCATGGCTGGCGCCGGACTTCCAGGCGCTGCATCCGCTGGAGGCGACATCGCCGCAGGAATGCAGCGAGATAACAGCTCATGTTTTCCGTAGCCTGAGATTTGATACGAACTATCACATCCCGTCGTACCGAAGCTGGATGGATGCGGATGTTTTGCGTCATCTGCCGGCTTATCGGTTCCATAAGAGGTTCCTGCAGTATCTTCAGTTCCAGGACGGGATTGAGCGACGCTGGGTGCTGAAGTGTCCGGAGCATTTGTTTGCGTTTGAGGCAATTCGCGCGGTGTATCCAGATGCCCGACTGGTGTTCGTGCATCGCGATCCGGTGAAAGTGCTGCTGTCGCAGGCTGAGTTGACCGACGTGCTGCGGCGGCCGTTCACCCGCAAACTGGACCCCAAGGCCCTGGGTCCGCATGAGAGCAGCCGCTGGCTGGACGGAACGCGTCGCATGATCGCCGTCGGAGACGACGCCGGTCTGCCGGAGGCGGTCTGCCACGTGCATCACCTCGATTTGATAACCGATCCGGTCAGTACGGTGGAGGGCGTTTATCAGCATTTCGGCGAGGCGTTTTCGCCTCAGACCTCCGCTGCGATCGTAGCCTATGTGGCGGCGCGTCCGAAGGGCGGCTACGGCGTGCATCATTATGCGTTCGAGGATCATGGACTCGATGAGATGGAGGAACGAGCGAAGTTCCGACCATACATGATCCGCTTTGGGGTGACCCCCGAGGACGCGCAGCCTCGCAAACCTGATGGGTCCGCGGACCCAATGTCGCGCGCCGGCGCACAATCACTTCCGTCGTAATATAAGACGACCGCTACTGTCGGATCGCCAATCGAACGTAGGCTGGGTGGTCCGGCTGGGTGGTGACGATTCCCACCGGCAGGATCGGGCGGATATCGACGCGCGTCACCCGAAAACGGGCGATCAGGGCGGCTAGGACCAGGACCGCCTCGGTCATGGCGAACTGCGCGCCGACGCAGATGCGTGGACCTGCGCCAAAGGGCATGAACGCAAAGCGTGCCGGCGGCGGCTGATCCGGCATGAATCGAGTGGGGCGGAACGCGGCGGGGTCATCCCACAGTTTGTAATGACGATGGAGCACCCAAGGGGCGATCATGACGATCGAGCGTGCGGGCAGATCGATTCCCGCCGCCCGGTCTTGTTTGATGGTCTCTCGCACGAGCGTGAAAGCAGAGGGAAATAGCCGCAGCGTCTCGTTCACCACGGCGCGGGTTCGGACCAGCCCGGACATCGCCGCGTGTGCGGTTTCAGGCTCGATCGTTACAGTCCCGGTCTCCTCGGCAAGCCATTGCTGTTCCTCGGGCGCCTGAGCCAGCATCAGAATCGCCCAGAACAGCGTCACCGCGGTTGTTTCATGACCGGCAAGAATCAACGTTGCGACCTGGTCGCGAAGCTGGGGCGGGGAAAATGCGGCACCGGTTTCGGGATCGCGCGCGGCACGCAGCAGATCGAACAAGTCGCGCGGCGCCTCGGCCGGCGGTTCGGCGAGGCGTGACGCCAGAATCGTTTCGATGAACTTCATCCAGCGCCACCTGAAGCGGTACCGTGCCAGATCCCGCAGGTTTGGGATCGATGGCGGCAGCACCATGTCCAGCAAATGCGGCCGCGAATAGCGCTCGCCGTACTCGGTCATCAGCGCGCGCATCGTGGCGCCGTATCGGTCCATCTCCAGCGAGAACATCGATCGGCCGGCGATATCCAGCGCCAGGTTCTGCATGCTTGCGAGCAGACTGACAGGTTCGGCTGTCTGGCTACTGAGCTTCGCTATCGCCCGGTCGGCGCTGGCCACGATATGACGCGCGAGCATCGGCATCACCCGCGGGCCAAGGGCCGGAGCGATGGTGCGCCGTTGCAGCTTCCACGCGTCGCCCTCGCTGAGCAGCAGTCCTTCCCCGGTAATCGGCCGGAGGACACGGATCGAGGCCGGGGAGCGGCGGAAGTTGCCGGGATTGCCGACCAGAACGTGATGGATCGCGTCCGGGGCGTTGAGCACAACGGTGGTTCCGCCGAGGATGCGACGCGACGTGCTGTCCTCGTGATAGGCAGCCTCGGGGAACATCGTTAGGGCGTTGGTCCGCACCGAACGGAGGAAGCCTCGGTTGGACAGCGGCGCCGCCGGCGCAGGGGGCACCGGAGGACGAAACGGCACGGTGCCGACAATATCCATTTATTCGGCCGCCATAAAGGCAGGAACCGTGGCACGCTGGCTGTCCTCCATCGGCCTCGGCCACCAGCGGTGCTCCCATTCGCTGAACAAAGGCGCCAGTTTCGGGCGAACCTGTTCGGCAAACAGCCTGGTGTTGTAACGCGTAAGCGTCTTGTTCATGTTTCCGAACTGCAGCAGCAGCATCAGGTTGCCGACGTTGAGGCCGGTGGCTACTTCGCGAAGCTGTTCGGCGACCTCATCGGCGGAGCCAATGATGACGTAACCGTTTTCCACGATGGCGTCCATTTCGCGCGCAAGCTTGTTGAATTTATCGGAATATTCCGCGGCTTTCGACACCTGGCTCTGCAGGCCGAGGCGCTGGGTGGCCTCGGTCGAATATCCCGGCGGGGCGGCGAAGCGGGGGTCGATATGCAGGCAGTTGCCGTAGAAGTATTCGGCGGCCGGCCCATACAGATCCATGGCGTGCTGGCGGCTTTCGCCAACGCCGACGAACTGCAGGAATCCGGCGCGATAAGGGTTGCGGTCCTTGCCGATCCGCGCCATTTCCTTCCAGAATCCATCCATCGTGGCCTGACCGATCTTGTAGCCATAGTAGGACAGGTAGCAGTAAACGTAGTCCATTTCGGCGCACCACTGCCACGTCTCGACTGATCCCCCGCCGGGGACCCAGATCGGAGGATGCGGGGAATCCTGCACCGGACGCGGCCAGATATTCACGTAGCGCTGCTGGTTGAAGCGGCCGTTGAAGGCGAAGGTGTCCTTGTCCGTCCAGGCGCGAACGATCAGGTCATGGGCTTCGTGATAGCGATCGCGAAGCGTGGACGGGTTCTGACCGTAGGCGTAGCAGGTGTCCATCGGAGAGCCGACCGGGAAGCCGGCGATCAGGCGGCCGCCGGAAATCACGTCGATCATGGCAAATTCTTCCGCGACGCGGGTCGGCGGGTTGTACAAGGCAAGCGAGTTGCCCATCACGCACAGTGCGGTGTCACTGGTCCGGCGCGCGAGCGACGACGCGATCAGGTTCGGCGACGGCATCAGGCCGTAGCCGTTGGAGTGATGTTCGTTGACGCAGATCGCGTCGAAACCGCACTGGGCGGCGTATTCTAGTTCGTCCATGAAGTCGTTGTACATCAGATGGGCGCGCCTGGGGTCGAACAGGGAGGAGTGGATGTCCACCCACACCGACGGATGCTTGCCGCGGAAGTTTTCCGGCAGCTCGGTGTACGGCATAAGGTGGAACCACATCAGTTTCATATCTGGCCTCCCCTCTTGTGGCGCGACAATCGCGCGGCCAATCTACCACGAATGAGATCCAGGGGCCACGGCGAGTATCGCGCATCCGAGAAGCGCGATACTCGCACTTAGTTTGAAGTGGCCGATTCACGCGGGAAATCGTGATCGCTTCGCGACGCCCGCTTTACCGCGGTTCGGACACTAGGCTGGCAGGGCTATCCTGCGGCCGGCGCCGTTGGGCAGTGTCGCCGGGGCGTATCGCTCGACCGCGTGCTGCAACGTGACGTATTTCTCGGGCGGAAACGGCGCGACGCGGCGGACGCCCATATCGATGTGCAGCGCCATGATTTCCTGGACCGCGGAGCGCTCGCCGGTTTCGTGGTTAAACATTTCGTGAAAGTAGTGTAGTCGTTTCTTATCCGCCGCAAGCAGCCAGGTGTGCACCCGAAGCCTGTCGCCGAGATGGACCTCCCGTTCGTACAACGTATGAGTTTCGGCGGTAAAGCACGAGTTGCCCGACGCTTCGCGATACGCATCGCCAATATCCAGCGACTTGTAGAGTTCGTCGGTCGCCAGATCGAACACAACGACATAGTAAGCCAGGTTCATGTGTCCGTTGGCGTCGATCCACTCGGGACGGACGACATCGAGGTATTCGACGACGGGTCTGCTCATGCTGGCCGGATCACGCCGCCTCGGCGAGTTGCCTGGGTCGGTAGATCGCAGTGTGGGTTGCCTGGACGATCGGGGTGGTTTCGTTAGCAACGATCAGACAATCGAGTTCCACCCATTTGTGGCCTTTGTGTTCATAATTCTTGGTGATCCTGGCGCGCACGTTCAGCGTGTCGCCGACGCGGCCGAGGCCGAGGTTGC
>DASYBP010000057.1:0-9198 GCA_036500715.1 Rhodopila sp. | reverse complement strand
CCTCGATCGATTAAGATGAGGAGTGAAAGCCATGATGCGCTTTAAGGCTCTGCTGATCGCGGCGCCAATCGCCGCCGGTTTGCTGGCCGCGCCGGCTGCTCACGCCGAATGGCATGGCCATGGCGGTGGCGGGTGGCACGGTGGTGGGTGGCACGGGGGCCATGAGGGAGGTTGGCACCGCGGCCCGGGTGTTGCCGGTGCGATACTGGGGCTGGGTGCGGCGGCCGTCGTTGGCGGCGTGATCGCCTCTCAGGCCTACGCGCCGCCACCGGTCTACTACGCGCCACCGCCGGTCTACTACGCCCCACCACCGGCGTACTACGCGCCGCCGCCCGGTTATTATGCGCCGCCGACGGCCTATTATCCGCCCCCGGGGTACTGATGCGGACCCGCGGCGGGGCCGATTGTCGCCAGGCGGGATGTGGTTGCCCCACCGCCGTCGCAGCGTGGTGACATCACGAACGGCGGCACTTGTGGCCATTTCGGCATAGCTCGCAGCGCGGCCGAAACCTGTCGCTGACGCGGGTGGGCCGGTTGCCACGCGGCGGTCCGCTTCGCTGCTATGGCGGCTCGGCAGGCGATAAGCGCAGCCGCGGGGACAACCACGTTCAGTGACCGCGCGGGCACGTCCATTTCGATCATGTCCCCGTCTTCAGCCAGGCCGCTCGGGGGGCGCCCTCTGCCCGTTCTGGTGAGCAGTGCCCGATCGAGAGACCCGATGAGCCGCTGGAGAAACGGCCGTCCGTCACCCTGCCGCACAGCTTCCCGAGACCCATCGATTTCAGATACCTCGTGGGATACAGGGATACAGCATCTCCTGCACGCGCGGCGCCCCATGCGGACCCTCGTAAGGCACCGCAACGATGTCGCCGGGTCTGACGAGGGTGCTTCGTGGCGGTTTATGTATTGGGACGTCGGTCACCGAAGGCACCGCTAACTTTTTGGTCAACCGGCGCAGAACAAATCCCAGCAGATGCGGTGGTCGCGAAATGGCGCCGATCTGCCGCTCCAAGTTCGCTGCGCGGTCTACAGTGGCATGCTCGGTGCCGGGTTTGGGTATCGATTTGGCCGGATCGCGAGAGCAGATCTCGTCCTTGCTAAAGCGGCATGATCCCCCGATGGCTAAACAGTCCCGACGCTCCCGCGTTATCTCATTGGCGGGCTGAGGGACATGACGTAGGCAGTGGCCTGCCAGATCTCCTCGTCGGTCAGCACGTCGCGCCACGATGGCATGCGGAGCGCGCCTTTCGCGCGCCCGTTGGCGATCGTCTCGAATACATAATTCGGGTTCAAGTCGCTCCGGCCGGCCAGCTTGATGCTGCCGTTGCCGCTTGGTCCGTGGCAGTAGGCGCATTGCTTCTCCTGAAACAGCTGGCGCCCCGCGGCGATCATGCTCGGATCCTTGAGGTTCGGAACATCATCCGCTGAAGCCAACCCAACCAAGCATGACAAGACCACGCCGGCTGTCGCTGTCATTGCGAGGAGCGAAGCGACGATGCATTTCAGGCAGCTGGGTGCCCTGGGTACATTGGATTGCTTCGCCCTCCCCCGGCGTACGCCTGGCGCTACGCCGGGGTCGCAATGATGTCGCATGAACCACCCAATCATAGTTCCCGGTCAACCTCGGTGGGCTCTAATCGAGGGTGAAGGCAATCAACGCCGCGGCGCCCGGCACGTCGGCCATTTGCGGGAAGAGTGCTGGCATGATTAACGCGGCGAACGAGCCCCGCCCGCTAGGCACCAGAATGTATTGCTTGCCATCGACGGTATAGCTGACGATGCCGCTGCGCAGGCCCGAGCCGGTGTTAAAGCTCCACAAGATATTGCCGTTGTCGGCATCGAAGGCCCTCACAACGCCCAAAGGATCACCGTTGAAGACAAGCCCTCCCCCGGTTGTCAGCACGCTGCCCAGGAGCGGCAGGTCCGCTTCGTAAGTCCACTTCCGCTCGCCCGTAACTGGGTCGCGCGCGTCTAGGCGACCCGCAGGCTTGCCTGGAACCTTCGTTACCTCAACGTCCTTCGCGCCGTAGAGTCCCACCGCATACCCATGCGGATCGGCCTTCTGTTCGACCGGAACGCCAGACATACAAAGCTCCAGCACGTTGGTATACCAAAGTCCTGTCTTCGGGTTGTAGGCGCCATGGTTCCAGCTGCGACCTCCCCAAGCCGACGGGCAGAACATGAATCTCTTGTCCGGCACGAGATCGTTGCGGCCGATAAGCCCACCTGTTTTCGGATCGATTTCCTTAGCAAAGGTGTAGGTCTCGACAAGCGGCCAAACATTGTCGATCTTGCCGTTCTGCCGGTCTATGACGAACACGAACCCGCTCTTGTTCAAGTGAACAAGCAAATTCTTGTCGCCACGATCGATAAGCAGGCTCTCGTAAGTCGAATCGTAGTCCCACAGATCGTGCTCGATCTCCTGGCGGTACCACTTCAGCTTCCCAGTTTGAGGGTCCAGCGCTATGATTGAGTCAGTGTAGAGATTATCACCCTTGCGGTCCTCTCCCCAGAACATCGTCGCCGGATTGCCGGTACCATAGAAGACAGTGTTGGATACCGGATCGTAGGAGCCAGGGATCCATACACCGCCGCCGCCAAACTTCGCGACAGTTTCGTCTGACCAGCTTTCGGAATCCTTCTTGATGACCTCGAAGGTCCAAAGCTTTCGACCTGAATCGGAATCGACACCAAATATCTTCCCCCTAGCTGATAGATCGCCAATCGCCGAGCCGAATGTGAGCACGTTATTTATCAGCACCGGGGGTGCGGTAAAGTAACAGCCTGCACAGTCTTTGTTGAAGTCATCTAATTGAGCCGACCAAGCCTCCTTTCCTGTCTGCTGGTCGAGTGCGATGGCGCGACCGTCATAGGTCGCGATGAAAACCTTACCGCGCCCGACGGTGACGCCACGACTGTACGGAGGCATACCCGCCTTTCCAGTAATAGGATCGAGCTTTGTTTCGTAGTGCCAGATCTCTTTCCCTGTTTTTGCATCGATAGCCGCGACCCGATTGCTGCCGCTGATCGAGTAGATGACCCCGTCGACTACGATCGGCGTTTCCTGCATTCCGCCGGCTATGTCCCCGGCCTGGTTGATCCATGCGACGTGCAAACGCCCGACATTCTCCGTGTTGACCTGATCGAGCGGGCTATATCGCCAACCGTTGCTGGTGCGGTGGTATTGCGGCCAGTTGTTCGGATCCTCGCTACCCGGCGGCGCCTGCGCCAAGACGGAGCCAGCGTTGAGCAGGAAGGCCGCCCACAAAGCAAGGCATACAATGCGGGAAGGTGAACCAAGCATGACACTTCCTCCTATATCTTTTATATCTTTGGAATGGCAGAAACACTAAGCGGTGGTCCCGAAAGTGACCGGAGCACCAAGAAATCTTGGCTCGACGTACGTCTGCGTGCACACGAATTCGGACGCCCCGCGATCCCCATTGTCAAGTAAAAACGCTGGACTCCTCGCAAAATGTCGGGGTACGAGCCGCCGTTCGTTTGCCGTGCGTAAATCTAGCAGACCATGCGCGAGCCCCGAAAGCGGCCGTCCCGGCCAGCGTGGAGCATGGATACTCCGCAAGACTTATTAGGGGATCGTGATCAGAGCGATACGACCGGTCGGGTATGGTGCCGAGTGGGGACTCGTGGACGGAATGGACGCTTCGTTTGGTTGGGCCGAGGATTGATGGTCAGTCTCGACGTGATGGCGATCAGACGACCTGATATGGTCTTGGCGAGATCGCCAACTTCCGTCTGACGCTGGCCGAAGCGAAGCCGCTGCTGATGCAGATTCAGCAGGAGGTCGTTGCCGCGCAAGCCCACCCCAAGCGATGCTTCGGCCGTACTGTCAGTCGTGCGGCGGGGGGTGCCACGGAAAGGGTTGGCGGGCCGCCTGATGTCCCCCAGGATTTTGCATGGTCTCACCCTGGATCGCGATGACGCGGCCGGCAGCGCGCCCATCCTTCAGGTGTAGGTCGAGAACCGAGGGCGCGACCTTGCGCAGTACCGGCAGCCGACGCGACCGGCGGCCACTGTCGCGCATAGTGAACGGGACCTCGCCCTCTTGCGCGGCGGCAATGATCGGCTTGCCGAAGTCGCCGTCCTTCGTACCTCTCCCGCGGTACAGGCCGCTGCTAGTTTCGGGCGGTACGGTGCACGGGTTTAGCAATTTTACCCGGGATAGGCCAGCGAACGGTGCGGGACAATCGCAACACACGGCGTACAGTCGTCGGATTTGCCGTGATACGACGGTTGCTTCTCAGAGGACCCGTGGACCATGCAGGATCTGTTTTCAGGCGATCGCCTGCTTAGCCCAGGCGCGATGCTGTTGGCCGGCTTCGCCTTGCCGGTCGAGACTGACCTTCTGGCCGCCCTGAGTGACATCGTCGCCGTGGCACCGTTCCGGCACATGGTGACCCCGGGCGGATTCCGCATGTCGGTCGCGATGACCAACTGTGGCGCCGCGGGCTGGGTGTCCGATCGTCGCGGCTATCGCTACGATGCGATCGATCCGGAGAGCGGGAAATGTTGGCCGGCGATGCCGTCGGTGTTCGCCGATCTGGCGCGGAGCGCCGCCGGCAGAGCCGGGTTCGGCGACTTCGCGGCAGATGCCTGCCTCATCAATCGATATACGCCCGATGCTCGGTTGTCCCTGCACCAGGATCGCAACGAGCGCGATTTCGACGCGCCGATCGTTTCGGTTTCCCTGGGCCTGCCCGCGATGTTCCTGTTTGGGGGCGCCCGGAGAACCGACCGCCCGATCCGGGTGCCGCTCAGTCACGCAGACGTGGTCGTCTGGGGAGGCCCGGCCCGGCTGGCGTTTCATGGCGTAGCCCAGGTCAGTGACGGCTTGCATCCGCTGTTGGGACGTCAGCGTATCAATCTGACATTTCGCAAGGCGTTGTAGGGGTGATTTGCGCTAGAGCGATATCAGCCTGACTCAAATCGCGAAGCGACCTCAGGCTGATGAAATTGCGCGTGAATCAGAGGCTAGAGCATTTCCGCTCGCGGTGGAAATGCTCTAGTTAGCCGCCTCTTCCCAGTGCCCCGGTATGCTGATCTCATAGGGCACGGACATTGAGGAGGAAATCATGCAGATCGGCTTCAACGCACCCACATCCGGCCCGTTGATAAACCCGGACAGCCTGACCCGCATCGTCACGGAGGGCGAGACGCTGGGTTTTGACTACGTGACCGTAAGCGACCACATCATGGTTCCGCGCAATCTTGAATCAAAATATCCTTATACCGACACAGGGGAATTTCCCGCCGGGACGCAGGCCGCGTGGCTCGAACAGCTCGCCACCACCGCCTATATCGCGGCGCTGACCAAGCGGCTGCGCTTTGTGCTTTCGGTGATGGTCGTGCCGCACCGGCCAGCGGTCCTGACGGCCAAGCTGCTGTCGACGATCGACTTCCTGTCCAAGGGGCGGCTGACTTTGGGCATCGGCGTCGGTTGGTGCCGCGAGGAGTTCGAGGCGATCGGCGCGGCCCCGTTCGACGATCGCGGCCACGTCACCGACGAGTGGATGGACGCCTGCAAGGAGCTGTGGACTGCCGAACTTCCAAAGTTCGCGGGAAAATATGTTAAATTTGACGACGTCGTCTTCACACCAAAACCCGTGCAGGCGCCAATTCCAATTTGGGTCGGCGGTGAGAGCGCTCCGGCCCTGCGCCGTACGGTCAAGTATGCCCACGGTTGGTATCCCGTCGGCACCAATCCCCAGTTTCCAATGAACACAGTCAGCCGCTTCAAGGCCGGGCTAACCCGGTTCCGCGGGTTCGCGGAAAAAGCCGGGCGCGACCCGAAACAGATAACCATCGCGCTGCGGGTATTGGCGGGTCCTGGCGTCAAGCCGCGGAACCGCATCGAGGGCGAGGCAGAGATGTTCACCGGCACCGATGCCGACTGGGTTTTAGATATCAAAGCGCTGGGTGATCTCGGCGTGAGTGCCGTCGATGTGCGACTGTTCGGTTACGGCGCCGACCGGAGCCTTGACGCTACGATCGACAATATGCGTCGCTTCCGTGACGGAGTGCTGTCCAAGCTCTGATCGGGTCAGTACAGCCGTTCGGTCCCGCCGGCGGTAGCGAAGGCTGGCCGCCCGCCGACAAACGTTGCCACCACGCGCGTGGTCGCCGGGTCGACAATGACCAGGTCGCCCCGCTTCCCCGGCGCGATTGTTCCACGATCGGTCAGGCCGGCGGCCTGTGCAGGATTGTCTGACACCAGCGCCCAGGCGCGGGGAAGATCCAGCACGCCGCGCTCTGCCAGGATGAACGCTGCCGGTATCATAGCTGGATAGTAATAATCTGATGTCAGCACGCGGCAGATCCCCGCCTCGGCCAGGCGGGCTGCCGAGGCCCAGCCGAGATGCGAGCCGCCGCGAACGACATTCGGGCACCCCATCGCGACAAAATCGCCCGCTGCGGCGGCGGCTTCGGCCACAGGCTGAGCTGTTGGAAATTCGCAAATCCGGGCGCCCAAAGCGCGGAAACGCTCGCGAACCGCGAGCGAATCGTCGTCATGGCTCGCCATCGGCAACCCGGCCTCCCGCGCCGCGGTCGCGATGCTGCACAACCCGGCCGGGACCTCCTCGGCCCGCGCGGCGACATTGTCAGCCAGCGTTTGAAACGCCTGCAGTTTCATGCCGGCGCGACCGGCGTACTTTGCCGCTTCGACTGGGTCGCCCAGTTTCCGCAAGATCGCCGGGGTGTGGTCGTTGAAGGCAAGCAGATGCACGCGACCGGCGGCGGTATCCGCCAGGGCGATCTCCAGCGCGTCAAGATTATACGCCTCCCACCGCAGATGTACCCGCATGTCGCAGCTCCAAGAGCCGGCACCGAGGGCGTCCAGCAAAGACCGCCACGTGGTCAGGCTGCGCAGCCCAGGTTCCCACGACAGCGTCACGGCATGGAACGCGGTGGTGATCCCGCAAGACAGCAACTGCAACTCGGTATCTCGCAGCGCCAGATCCGCAGGAAAATCCACGCCCGGCCGTGGCTGTAACTGGCGCTCGAACGCGTCGCCATGCAGGTCGACGATGCCCGGTAGCACCATCAGGCCGGACGCGTCGAACCGCGCTGCGGCATTGCCGTGGCCGAAATCGATTAGACCGTTAGTGAGCAGCAGATCGGTCCGCCGCAGCTCAACGGAATCGAGCAGGACTGTCCCGCCGGTGATCTGCCAGTAGTCCATTACGGTTCAAACACGATTTGTACCCGGGGCGTCGGATAGCAGCCCGACGAGAACTCGACGATTATTCCAGCCCGATCAACGTTGATATTTTCTGTGACCAGCACAGGACGATTGCGTGCTATCCGCAAAAGCTCAGTTTCTATCGGGGTCGGCAACCGAGCGGTGACGCGAGTTTGCTGACGGAGGTAGTCGTCGATGCCGACGGCGCGCAATGCTTCGGTGATGCGGGGTGTCTGCTGCAGCGCCTGGAGCAGACCTTTAAGCCGGGTAGCCGGGAAATAATGCCTGGTAAGACTGACCGGGCGATCGTCGGCAAGACCGAGTCGCTCCAGCAGAACCACTCGGCTGCCGCCGCGGACCCCGAGGCCCTCGGCGATGCGTCGGTCGGCCGTGATCTCGCGCAATTGACGAACGATCCCGGACGGCTCTTTGTTATGCTTTCGGATCCACTCCGCGAAACGGGTCCGCGCCTCCACGTTGTAGTCGAGAACATCTTCGGCAACGAACGAGCCCCGCCCTTGCTCGACCCGAACGAGGCCATCGCGCGACAGTTCCTCCAATGCTCGGCGGACGGTGTGCCGATTTACCCCGAAGCGCGTCGAGAGCTGGGCTTCCGTCGCCAGGCGCGCGCCGGGCTTGAAGGCGCCCGAGGTGATGTCCCCCCGAAGCTGCCCAGCGATCTGGCGCCACAGCGTGACACCTTCGTGGCGGTGGACCGGATGGATCACGCGGTCATCCATCTCGGTCGTCACGTTCATTGATGTATCATCCGGATCTGGCCGTTCTCTGACAATTTCGTGGTTGACGATATCCGGTTCGCTATCTAGTTGTCTAGATGTCCGACCATGGCGGAACCGTGATGAGCGCGACCCCGGAGCACCCCGACCCTGCCCGCCGACGCTGGATGGCAATCCTTGCACGAGCACCCGCCGATCGGCTTCAGATGTTGCTGGATCACTGCGGCGGTCTGCCGGACTACACGGTTCTGCGCGGGCCGGAAGGCGGCCTGGTAATGGTGCGCGGACGGGCAGGCGGAACCGGCGCGGCGTTCAACCTGGGCGAGATGACGGTGACCCGTTGCACGGTGCGCACCGCTGCCGGTTTCGTCGGTCATGCCTACGTTGCAGGCCGCGAGGAACGGCGCGCGTTGCTGGCTGCACTGGCGGATGCGCTGATGCAGGACCCCGAACATTCGTATGACATAGAAAATCAGCTGATCGCGCCTCTGGAGAGAGATCAAATTGAACGCCGGCGCCAGCGGGCACAGCGAGCCGCGGCGACGCGGGTGCAGTTCTTCGCGCTGCAGACGATGCGGACCTAGGCGGGGCATGAGCGACGACCTCGCTACCGGCTTTGCCGATCCGGTGTTCGGCGCTCAGGCCTGCTTCCGGGCGGTGCTGGATGCGATGGCTCGTCCGGGACAGGTGCGGGCCGTTGCCGGCGTATCGGCGCCGGAGCCATTGTGCAGGGCCGCCGCGGCGGTGCTGTTGACGCTGGTGGACCAGGAGACCCCGTTGTGGCTGGACCCGGACGCAGAGGTCGCCCGTTCGTGGATTGCCTTCCATACCGGTGCCCCGCCCAGTGCCCCGCCATCTGCCGGGGGATTTGTCATGGCGCTGTCCCTGCCCGAGCTGACCGCGCTGCCGAACGGCACGGACGAAATGCCGGAGACATCGGCAACCGTAATCCTGCAGGTTTCGGCTCTAGAATCCGGCCGGCGGATCCTGTTGGAAGGACCTGGCTTGCGCCAGCCGACCGAACTGCGCGTTGGCGGACTCCCAAATGAGTTTGTCACGATCTGGCAGCAAAATCACGCGCTGTTTCCGCGCGGCGTCGATTTGATCCTATGCGCTGGGGATCGTCTGGCCGCGCTGCCACGCAGCGTCACGGTCAAGGAGGCTTGAGCCGTGGCCTATGTCGCGGTCAAGGGCGGCGAACGGGCGATCGACAACGCCCATCGCTGGCTGGCGGAGGAGCGTCGCGGCGATCCGACAACC
>DASYBP010000056.1:0-2582 GCA_036500715.1 Rhodopila sp. | reverse complement strand
ATGTACGATCCCTGGCAGCTCGTCTTGTTGTGGGGCCTGGTGGTTGGGCTGTCCACCGGCTTTGTCGGCGCTTATCTGGCAGCTTATATCGCCGCGCGCTGGTTCCACGCTCGGCAGGGGATGGTTGTCGGCCTTCTGACCGCGGCCAATGCCGCTGGCCAGCTGATCTTCCTTCCGACGAACGCCGCCCTGATCACCTATGCCAGCTGGCGTGCAATGGTGCTGATTCTGGCGGGCGTCGTTCTCCTCGTCGTGCTGCCCCTCCTCCTTCTGATGCGCGATCATCCGCAAGATCTCGGTCTCTTCGCCTATGGCGATGCAACCGGAAAGGGCCTCGCTTCGCGGCACAGCGGCAATCCTGTGGCGGTGGCATTCCGCGCGCTGTGGGATGGAGCGCGGGTGCGCGATTTCTGGCTGATCTCGGGTGGGTATTTCGTTTGTGGCGCCTCGACGATGGGACTGATCGGCACCCATCTGATCCCCGCCTGCGTCGATCATGGCCTGACCGAAGTCACTGCCGCAGGCCTGCTCGCCGCCACCGGCATCTTCGCCGTAATCGGCGGCACCGCTTCTGGGTGGCTCAGCGACCGATTTGACAACCGGTATCTGCTGTTTTCCTATTATGGGCTGCGCGGCCTATCGCTGTTGTACCTGCCCTTCGCCTTCAACATGTCATTCTACGGCCTGTCGTTGTTCAGCATATTTTACGGTCTCGACTGGATCGCCACAGCAGCGCCGACAGTGCGGCTCCTCAGTCATGCAGTCGGCGTGGAGCGGATCGGCATCATGGTGGCTTGGATCACGGTGATCCACCAATTCGGCGGGGCGTCCGTCGCCTATCTGGCTGGCGTGCTGCGCATCGGTTTCGGAACCTATTTCGAAGCTTTCATCCTGGCCGGCTTTTTATGTATGGCCGCCGCGCTGATGGTGCTGTTCATCGGCACCGGCCGGCGCGGTGTTGTCGAGCCGGGTACAGCCAAAGCGTATTCATAAACCGCCGCCCGCGGCCCGCTATCGCGTCCGACGATGCGATTTGCGGCAGCCTTAACTCCGCTTGGCGATCTGCACGTCTATGGATTTGTGGATAACGCTGTGCGTTATCCACGACCCCACACCGCTCATCAACAGCAGAAAGCGGACATATCACTTGCTATCTGAGCCGGACATTTTTATTCGCCATCTACAGTAATTCGGTCACTGCCGCCACAGAAGAGGTCGGCTGAACTAGATCAGATGCTGCAGGTATTCCACTCGCTGGTGCTTGGAGGGCAGTCGGCCAAAGGGAGGTTTATCGCCGGCGGAGGCGTATGGCCGAAGCTGCCGGGGTAGATCGCGTCAAGGGTCGATCCGTGGCAGCCGGCGAGTAAAACCCCGCAGCCCAAGACGGTCAATGCAAGCATTCTCATTACGTCAGTTTCGCGGAGCCGGAGCGCTCGAAGTGCGCTTCAGCGTCGTCTGACGCGACCCAACAAAGTCTTCGAGCTTTACGCGATCCGTTACGGTGAACGGTCTGCCGTCGACCCCCATGTAAAACCGTTTCATCTCGTCGAGCGTGAACGGGCGCGAGCCGATGCGGTCAAAAACAGCGATCTGGTGGCCGGTCTCATCGACGCCGCGATCACGCTCAAGGCCGCGCGACAGCGCCAGCGCCGGCGATGCCGTTCGGTACCAGGCGATCAGCTCGGGCTTTGGCTCCGGCGCGAAACCGTAGAAGTTGGGCTGGCTCTCGGGCGACATCAGCTGGATCACCCTGAGACCATTCGCGCCGTCGGCAACATAGGCGAACAGTGAGGCATTGGTGGCGCCGATAACCACGTCGCGCGCGTCGTTGAGCTGGCCACCCGCGGTATACATCATATAGATACGCGGCCTTTCGGGGCGCTCGACATCAATGATCGCGAGCCCATCGCGGCCGTCGGCGACATACGCATAGGTGCGCGAAACGAACAGGCGCTGCGCATTGGCGAGCGGCAAGTGGGCGCGATCGACCAGTTTGGGGCGAGCGGGCTCGGTGATGTCGACGACAACGAACCCGGCGTCGTCGGCCACAAAGAGGTACCGGAACTGAACCACTGTCGATCTGGCGCCGGGGATCGGTATGACCGTGACGAGTTTGGGGTGGAGCGGGTCGTCCATGTCGAGCTCGACGATGCCTGCGTTGGCACTGACGTAAAAACGAGTCCCGGCGATCGTCAGATATCGCGCCCCTCTCAGAATGCCGCCTTCGTTCCAGGTCAGCGCCCGGGTCAGAAAGTTGTTGCGGGGCTCCTGGTCGGTCAATGTGTTGACGTTGGTGAGGATCAAACCCTCCTCGGCGTCGGTGATGTAGGCGTAATTGTAAATGGGATGGATCACCTGTTCTTCGTTCTCGCCGCGCATGACTTGCGCGTAGTTTTGCGAAAGGTTCAGCGTCTCGTTGCTGCCGGCATTGCGCAGCGGGTTGATGGGCTGATTGGTCGGCAGCACGACGCAGGTCGCATTCTTCGACGCGATATGCGTGTCCTGGCCTAAAGGTGAAACCGGAGCGGTGATGATGCGCTGCGAGATGTCCTTGTTGGCAATGCTGGCGACGTCATAGACGC
>DASYBP010000055.1:0-28974 GCA_036500715.1 Rhodopila sp. | reverse complement strand
CGTGTTTTTCCCAGAAGTTATCTCCTCCTCTTGCCATGCCATCATTGCGCGATCCCCGTCCCTCAGCGCTACTCCCGCGCTCACGAGCATCTCGGCAGGTCGACGCCTGGTTCCGCCAGGGGCAGCAACTGCATCGGGTGGGCGTTGCGGTGAAGTGGAGGAAACCGACCGCCCGGTGATCTCGGGCGCGCCGGCGCGGATGCGCTGCATGCCTCTGGCGCGCTGGACCCGTTGCCGCTCTGCCCCGGTAGAGCAGAAGCAGTATTCGGCGTATTGATACCGCCATGAGCGACTCAATTGCGGACAATCTCCGCCGCGTCCAGGCCCGCATCGCGAAGGCCGCGATCGCCGCTGGTCGCAAACCCGAGGACATAACCCTTGTCGCAGTGTCAAAGACCAAGCCGGTTGAGGCGGTTGCGGCCGCCCTCGCCGCCGGTCAGATGGTATTCGGCGAGAATCGCGTTCAAGAGGCCGCCGGCAAATTCGCGACCTTGCGGGGTCGATCCAATCTCAGCTTGCATATCATTGGCGGCTTGCAGACCAACAAGGCGCGCGATGCCGTCCGGATCGCCGACGTGATTGAGACGCTTGATCGGCCGAAGCTCGCTGACGCGATTGATATTGCGATTGGCCGGGAAGGGCGGACCCCGTCGTTGCTGATCGAGGTGAACACCGGATCTGAACCACAAAAATCCGGGATCAGTAGGGATCGCGCCGACGACTTCATCGCGGCCTGTCAAGTGCGTTTTGGTAGTGCACTTATAGGCTTGATGTGCGTACCGCCGCAGGATGTGGATCCGCGGCCGCATTTCGTCTGGCTGGCCGAGCGGGCGTTGCGGCACGGGCTGACAACCGTGTCGATGGGGATGTCAGCCGATTTCGAGGTCGCGATCGCCTACGGAGCCACCTGGGTGCGCGTCGGCAGTGCGATCTTTGGATCACGGTGAAGGACGACCCGGTCGGGACGTCGCTCGCCGCTGACCAGACAAACGCGTGCTGGATTCGTTAGATTATTTCTTCACCAAACCGAAATTCTTGCTTCAGCGGAGATTGTAGATAATTGGCTAATCTGCAGCGATACTCGTATTTGCCGTCCGCGGCACCCGAGGTTGGCTTGCGGCGCGCCACTCGCTGTACTCACCAGGGACCGGCAAAACTTTTGCCGCCGGAAACCCTCTGCGGTCGATGTGTTTGGGGGTTCAGCGCATGGGTACTGGCATTTCGAGGGTTCAGTCCGGTCGACGAAATGCCTTCCAGTCTAGCGCGCACCAGCGCGACGGCACCGGGACATCGCCCGAGCCCATAGATAACACCCAGAGCGGTCGGGCCGCGAACCCGCGCGGCCCGGATCCTAGTGGGTCGCCCTTGCCGGCTCGTTTCCGCGTGCACGTGCTTGCGCCGGTTCGGCGGTAATCCGTAACGTCGAAGCGGCATCGCGGAGGATGGTCCGCATCTCCCGCAGGAACGCCATGCCTGTCGCGGTGCGCTGCACCAGCACGCTGCGACGATCCAGTGGATCAGTCTTCCGGCGTACCAGGTCGAACTCGGACAGGCGATCAAGCGCGCGTGTAATCGCGGGCTTCGATACACCCAACTTTGCCGCCAATCCACGAACCGTTTGCGCCTCGGTCTCCAGATAGCACGTCAAAAAGACACCAAGCTGCCGTGCCGACAAATCCGGGCCGTCGCGGCGAACGAGTTCGACGATAGCGGTTCGCAGGATGCCGGCCAGACCGTCGCTGACCTCGTTTGTGATCATACTCCTATACCTTTCCTGTCAATAAGCGGTCCTCCCGACCCGAAACGACGACCGCCATTACATAGTGGGCACGCCGGCGAATTCGTGTCTCGTAACGAAGTGGTGTACCAACCGTATTTGTTCCGGTCCTTATATTACATATACGAAATAATACTGTCGCCCAACACAATATGACTGCCGATTGACCATGGCAATGGCGGCCGTCGGGTCCGGCCACCCCAGGTCGTCTCGCCGCCCCGTTGCGCCATCTGTCTGCCACCAGTCTGCCATCGACCTGCCAGGAAGTTGACAATCTTCGCGGCGTTCCCGGTTATGTCTGGGTCGCGCCGCAGCGGGCCCGGACGGGGCGCACCGCCGCGCAACGGGCCACCCATCCGGCAGGCATCCGCAATGATCAAACCGTTACTATTGCCGTTTCGCATCTCTGAAATGGATGCAATTTTATGAATTAAAACACGCACTAACGCCGACTTCCTCGCCGCAGGATTGGCGCCTCCGAACGAGTATCGCCGGCGACCGAGCAAGCAACGCCCTGACAGGTTCGTTTCGGTTCACGAGATCCGCCAGTCGGAACGGTCATTCAGCGTAGCGAACGCCCGCGTCCGATCGCGGCATCGCCGAACCGTTCGCGCAGCGCGTCCATCGCCGCCTGCGCGGCGGCCCGCCTTGGCGTCGTCGAGTCAGCCAGGTCGCCATGATCTGCCGCCGAACCCGGAACCAAGGGGCTCGCGCCGATCCCGATCAAGCGAAACTCCGTGCCCGTCGCTTCTTTGACCAGCAATGCGCGTGCCAAGTCGAATAGACGGTCCGGCAGCACAATCGGACTGGATAACCGGGCGGCTCTGGTGCGCGACGCGAAGCGGGCTGTTTTCAGCTTCAACACCACGCCGCCGGCCGCCAGTTCCTGCTGGTTCAGCCGGCGCGCCAACTTCTCACACAGCCGCCCAGGGGCCGTTCAAGGTCCGCCACGGCGGAGAGGTCGCGCTCGAAGGTCGTCTCCGCGCTGATCGATTTGGCCTCCCTGGCGGGATCGACCCGGCGCGTGTCCTCGCCGCGAGCACGGCGTACGAGCGCCGCCCCGTCCTCGCCGAGGCTCCGGGTCGCCTCGTGATCGGACATCGCCTGCAACTGTCCCAGCTGGGTGATCCCGATCGTTTCCAGTCGGCGCGCCTGAGCGGCCCCGATCCCCGGCAGCAGGCGCACGGGCTCCGGGGCCAGCAAGGATGCTGCTTCCTCCCGATCGATGACGGTGAAGCCGCGGGGCTTGCTGCGGCCCGCAGCGATCTTTGCCAGCAGCCGGTTCGCCGCCAGCCCAACGGAGACCGTCACGCCAACGTCTCTTTCGACAGCGACGGCGAAGCGCGCCAGCACGACCGCGGCGGCCGCGCCGTGAAGGACCTCGGTTCCCGACAGGTCCAGCACGGCCTCGTCGATCGACAGCGGCTGCACCAGCGGCGTCAGCTTTCTCATCAGCACGCGCACTTGGCGGGACGCAGCGATGTATTTGGCAAAATCCGGCCTGATCACCACTGCGTCTGGGCAGGCTTTCAGCGCCTTGAACATGGGCATCGCGCTCTTCACGCCGTAGATCCGGGCAACATAGCAGGCCGCCGTCACGACCCCGCGCATCCCACCGCCGACGATCACCGGTCGTGACTGCAACTCCGGCCGGTCGCGCTTCTCCACGCTGGCGTAGAAGGCATCACAGTCTATGTGGCCGAGAGTCAGGCGGAGCAGAGAGCGATGATGCACTTGCCGGCCACCGCCGCAGCCCGGACAACGAGCCGAGATCGCGTCCGCGACGCCGAAACAGTCGCGGCACAGGCTGGCCATCTCAGGCGGGCCAAAGCCAGGCGGCGCCGCGCACCCCGGAGGAGTCGCCATGCTTGTTACGGCGGATCGGTGTCGTAACGGTGTCGCTGAACGCATAGGCAGGGAGGCGGCGCGGCAACTCCGTATAGAGGTGGCTCATGTTCGACAGCCCCCCGCCCAGCACGATCACGTCCGGATCGAGCAGGTTGATGACTGCGGCAAGCCCCCTCGCGAGGCGGTCGACATGGCGGTCAATTGCGGCGATGGCGGCGGGATCGCCTGCCGCCGCGCGCGCCGGCAGGCCACCGGCGTCGTGGGCGCCGGGCCCGTCGCAATCGCGTGCCAAGGACGGCCCCGCGACATAGGTTTCCAGGCAGCCGTGCTTGCCGCACCAGCACAGATTGCCGGGAATTTCGACGCCAGTAGGCCAGGGCAGCGGGTTATGGCCCCATTCTCCGGCGATGCGGTGCGGGCCGCGGTGGACCTTGCCGTGCATGATGATTCCGCTGCCGCATCCGGTGCCCAGAATGACGCCGAAGACGACGCCGAATTCGACGCCGGCGCCGTCAATCGCCTCGCTCAGAGCAAAGCAGTTGGCGTCGTTCTCAACGCGGACTTCGCGGTCCAGGGCCTCGCTGATGTCGTGGTCGAAGCGGTGGCCGTTCAGCGCGATGGAGTTGGCGTTCTTGACCAACCCCGTCGCTGGACTAACGACCCCGGGAATGCCGATCCCTACGGTCGCCGACACGCCCAGGCGAACTTCGGACTGGCGCACCAGGTCGGCTATGGCGGCCAGCGTGTCATGATAAGCGAGGGGTGTGGGAACGCGATGGCGCAATACGCATTCGCCGGCGGGATCGAGGACCGCGATTTCGATTTTCGTGCCGCCCAGGTCAATGCCGATGCGATGATGGGTCATGGGTTTGCCGGAAAGGACGCTTCAATTGGTGGGGCGGTACTATACCAGTCTGCACACGGTTATGACCATCGAGGCTTGCCCGATCGGGCCGCCACTCGCATCTTGCCGCGATGACTGAGCTCCTGCTTGACGTCAAAGGCATGAACTGTCCCTTGCCGGTGCTGAAGGCGAACCGCGCGCTGCGCGGTATGGCCCCCGGCGAGCGTTTGCGGGTCTTGGCAACTGATCGAGCGGCGGTTGCGGATTTTCAGGCATTTTGCCGCGAAACTGGTCACGCGCTGCTGGCATGGAGCGAGGAAGCTGGGATATTCAGTTTCGTGATCCGCCGCCGCGCGGATGATCCCGAACAGAAGGGTTGCTGACTTGACCACCGCGTTGATCACCCACCCGGCGTGCCTGGAGCACGACACCGGGCCGTACCATCCCGAAACCGCGGAGCGTCTGCGGGCGGTGCTGACCGCGCTGGAGGCCCCGGAGTTCACCGTTCTGCTACGTGAAGCGGCGCCTATGGCGACCCTTGAGCAACTCAGTCGTGTGCACCCCCGATCCTATGTCGACGGAATCCTGTCAGTCCATCCCGAGCTCGGCGAGCCCCTGCAACTGGATGGTGACACCGTCATGAGCAACGGCAGCGCCGAGGCCGCGGCCCGCGCCGCGGGCGGCGCCTGCATGGCGGTCGACGCGGTGATGGAAGGCTGGGCGCGCGCTGCATTCGCCGCGGTTCGTCCACCGGGACATCATGCCGAACCCAGCCGGCCGATGGGGTTTTGCCTGTTCAACAACGCTGCCGTTGCCGCCATGCACGCGCGCGCTCGCTGGGGGATTCAGCGGGTTGCAGTGGTGGATTTCGATGTTCACCACGGCAACGGCACGCAGGCGATGTTCGCGGCCGACCCAGACCTGTTCTACGCATCCTCCCACCAAAGCCCGTGCTATCCTGGCACCGGCGAGCCGTGGGAACACGGGATTGCCGGCAATATCATCAACGCGCCGCTGCACCCGCGGGATGGCGGCGCCGCGTTCCGAGCCGCGTGGTCCAATATCATCCTGCCGCCCCTGGACCGATTCGCGCCAGGGCTGGTAATCATCTCCGCAGGCTTCGACGGACATGTCGCTGATCCGCTGGCGCAACTGCGCCTCGAGATCGCGGACTACGCGTGGATCACCGACCAACTGGTCGCGGTCGCTGGGAAGCACTGCGATGGCCGGTTGGTGTCCGTGCTGGAAGGCGGTTACGATCTGAACGCCTTGGCCGCGTCGGCCGCCGTGCACGTGCGCCGACTCATGCGAATCTAACCCAGCCCGTTTGATCAGGGATCAAAGGGGGCGTCCCCAGTTTGCGGGTCGAGGGCAGAGCCCGCGGCTTTCTCATTCGAGCACAGAGGCCTGCCGACTATGCCGGAAGACGATGTCAGTCAGTTGTCGTTCGAGGATGCGCTGGCGGAGCTTGACCAGATCGTGCGCGGCCTCGAGGGCGGAACCCTGAAACTGGATGCGGCAGTCCAGGCGTTCGAGCGGGGGGTCAAACTGCGCCGTCACTGCGAGGCCAAACTGGCGGAGGTCGAGGCCAGAGTCGAGGCGCTGGTGCAGAGGGCCGATGGGTCCTTAGGAACCCGGCCGCTGGAGCAATGAAACCTAGGGCCGATCAGTTGCTGGTGGCGCGCGGACTGGTCGAGAGCCGCACGCGAGCGCAGGCGCTGATTTTGGCTGGAAAAGTCTTCTGCGGTAACCGGCGAATCGCCAAAGCGGGCGATCTGCTGACCGAGGGCGCCCCACTCGAGGTACGCGGACAGGATCACCCCTGGGTCTCGCGCGGCGGTCTGAAGCTCGCCCATGGGCTGGCACAGTTCGGGTTCTCGCCGTCCGGGCGGATTTGCCTGGATGTGGGCGCCTCGACAGGTGGGTTCACCGATGTGTTGCTGGCGCACGGCGCGACGCGAGTGCACGCGGTTGATGTTGGGCAGGGGCAACTTGCCTGGCGGTTGCGCTGCGATCCCCGGGTCGTGGTGCACGAGAAGACGAATGCGCGTTATCTGACCAGGGCGACCGTGGCCGATCCGATCGACGCCCTGGTTTGCGATGCCAGCTTCATCGGGTTGGCAACCGTGCTGCCGTCGCCGCTGGCGTTATGCGCGCCCGACGCATGGGCGATCGTACTGATTAAGCCGCAATTCGAGGCGGGCGCCGCTGCCATCCAACGAAAAGGCGTTGTCCGCGATCCCGCTGTCCATCAAGCGGTCTGCGAGCGCGTCAAGGCGTGGTGGTCCGCATTACCAGGCTGGAACGTCGCCGGCGTCATCGAGAGTCCGATTACCGGCGCCGAAGGCAATCGAGAATTCCTGCTGGGTGCCTCGTCCGCGCGCCATCCATGAACCGCGGCATCTAACCCGGCAAGATCCCGGTCCCGGTGGGCCGGACGCCGCCGGGCCTTGGCGGCGTATCAAACCGACTTTTCGTATCAAACCGACTTTTTCAGTACCGGCGATGCCTTGAAGCGGACGGTTTTGCCCGCCTTGACCTTGATCGACTCGCCCGTGCGGGGATTGAGCGCCTTGCGCGCCTTGGTCTTGCGGACCGTGAAGGTACCGAAGCTCGGGAGGGTGAACTTCCCGGATTTCTTCATTTCCTTGACGATAGCATCGATCAGATCATTGGTTGCCCGATTCGCGGCGGCGCCGGTCACCTCCGTCGACTGCTGAAGGACCTTTGAGATAAACGCTTTCGACATCTAAGTTCCTTGTGAATTCGAGATCAAACAACCCGCTGACCTCTTTAACTGTCGCCTTGTGCGCCAGATTCGCGCGTTTAGTCAACAAATTTACACACTGAGCAATGAGTTTCTGCCCATGAGCTCAAGGAATTTATCTGGACATCGCCATTTTCATCGCCACGGTCTGAGACGAATACGATCGAGTGATAATACTGTCGAGCGGCCCATGGTCTGTGGCGTGTAGCAAAAATAATACCCAGGCTCGGCTGAACCTGGGTAGTACGAACGCAACGGCCTTGTTCGGCAGCGGAACTTTCTCCGGCCGCACGGCCCCACCCGGATCAGGGTGGCCCCGATGGGCTTCCCTGATCCGGTGCGGGCAAAGTGCAGTTACCGGTTCGTCGGGACCAAGGCGGCGGGTCGGGACGTCAACGCAATCTCGGGACAGGAAACATCGGCCAGCAGCGACCAGATGCGATCTGGCTGCATGGGTACATCCGGATCATTCAGCAACCGGTCAAGCTCATCGAGCTTACGGCTGTATTCCGCGGTAGACGGCATGCCCATGCTCACCTCTAAAATTGTTCGGCCCGGCCAAACCGCCACGCAAAGATGGCGGTGTCGGGGCGTCATCGTGGATATGAGTTGACGATGCCAATTTCTGTACCGCTGCGGTGATCACAGTGACGACAGGACAGCAGGAGCGAGGGCGGCGGATCCCGCGGCTGGATGGCCGGGATTGCGGAAGCGCACCTCGCCGCCCGGCGCGGCATCAGGCTCCGTCACGCCGAACAGTTCGAAGCGGGAGACAAAGCTCACAGCCACAACCGGGCGAGCCTCGGGATGGGTCATGAACTGGCGGGCCTCGCCCTCCAGCTCCAGGCGATCGCGCAGCGCCCGCCATTCCTGGCGGTCAGTATCCTCGACGAAGACCGACAGAATCCCAGGTCGATCACCGGTAAGCCGGGCCGGGGTCAGCATCGCAAGGCGACGGCGAATAGCGGTCGCCACCTCGTTTTCCTGACCGGCACGGGCTGCCATGACAAACACCGCTTGGCCCGCCGTGGTGACTGAAAGATGCGCCTCCGGTCCGAATTCGCGGCGCAGGCAGGAGATCAGGCCGGCGTCCTCGGCCTGTGCGCCGGCCAGCAGAAGCGGGTCGAGACGCAAGACAGTCGCTTCGTCGTGGTCCTGCCGCACTCGCGTCTGCAGCATCGCAGCAATGCGCTGGTGTAGCCGGACCAGCGTTTCGCTGTCAGGGCCAGAGCCAGGCAGATCGCCGCGCAAGCCGTTGGAAAGGGTCATTTTCAGGAGGTATCGGCCGGGGTGTGCGGCAAGCCAGATCTGCAGGTCCGGGTCGATACGGTCTGCCAAGCGGAACCAGGCCCCGCGATGAACACCGCGGCCTTCCTCGGCCGTTACCACGTCGCAGGCGACCTCTGCCTGGATGCTGTCGCGGGTCACCAGCAAATCGTGCGGGGTTTCATCGTTCAGGCCAGAAAACGCGACGGTAAATCCGCGGCCACGCTGCGTCATCGCGGTGCGGACCAGGTGAAAGACCGGGATCAGTGTGTTCTGCCCGCTGAGGCCCAGATGCAGCCGCGCGACGAGCCGGTCGCGGCCCTGGGCGGTCAGTCCGGCGGCGATGTGAGGGATTTCCGAGGCGATTCGCCCCAGCAATACCTCCGTTATTGACGGCATCGCACCGGGGTAACGGCGAAGCTTCTCCAGGCTGAGTTCTACGCCATGGCGCTGACGAACCGCCTGGCCCGCACGCGGACCCCAAGCGGCGAGATCACGGATCTCGACCAATCGCTGCTGCCAGCGTCGTGTGCCGACAAGGCCGATCAGCGCAGTAAGTCCCGATGAGTTGAGATGCGCCGATGAGGCTGACATCGCATTGCATCACCCCAATGAGACGAGCATTCAGCCCTCCAGGGTCCGGGCGGTCAAGTCGGGCCATTGCGCACTGCGGCATCACGGGTACGCGACCTCCATCGCGGCACCGTCACCGGCTAAGCTGGCGGTCGGTTAGTTCCGCGGCAGCCGCGCTGCGGTCGCAGCCTCTGGGTTCTGGGCGCGATGACGCAGCAGATGATCGGCCAGCACGCACGCCATCATCGCCTCGCCCACCGGAACCGCTCGGATTCCCACACACGGATCATGGCGGCCCTTTGAGGTGATCTCAATGTCAATGCCGGAGCGGTCGACCGAATGCCGCGGCGACAGGATCGAACTGGTTGGCTTGACCGCGAAGCGGGCCACGATCGGCTGCCCGGTCGATATCCCGCCGAGTATTCCCCCGGCGTGGTTGGAACTGAACGACACCAGGCCGGCCTGCATACGCATCTCGTCGGCGTTTGCCTCGCCGGACAAGGCGGCCGCGGTAAAGCCGTCGCCGATCTCGACGCCCTTGACCGCATTGATCGACATCAGCGCGCCGGCCAGATCGGCATCCAGCTTGCCGTAAAGCGGGGCGCCAAGACCGGGCAACACCCCCTCGGCAACGACTTCGATCACCGCGCCGGCCGAGGATCCGGCTTTTCGGACCTCAGTCAGGTAGGTCTCCCAGGTTTCCACGGTGACCGGGTCGGGGCAGAAGAACGGATTCTGGCTGACCTGGTCCCATTCCCAGCTATTCCGATCGATCCGGTGCGGGCCGATCTGCACGAGAGCGCCACGGATGCAGACCGAACCGCCCAGGATCCGGCGCGCGACGGCGCCCGCGGCCACCCGCATCGCGGTTTCCCGCGCCGATGAGCGGCCGCCGCCGCGGTAATCCCGGATGCCGTATTTCAGGTCGTAGGTCAGGTCGGCGTGGCCGGGACGGAACTGTGTCGCGATTGCGGCATAGTCGCTCGAGCGCTGGTCTTGGTTCTCGATCAGCAGGCTGATGGGCGTGCCCGTGGTCAGGCCCTCAAACACGCCCGATAAGATGCGGACCAGGTCCGGTTCCTGCCGCTGGGTGGTGAATTTCGATTGTCCCGGCCGGCGCTTGTCGAGCCAGGGCTGGATATCAGATTCAGCCAGCGGCAGCCGCGGCGGGCAGCCGTCGATGACACAGCCGATCGACGGGCCGTGGCTCTCGCCCCACGTGGTGACCCGGAAGAGATGTCCGAAGGTGTTGTGGGACACGGCGGATCCCTGTCAGCCCTCGCTGGTGGCGATGTCGGGGGCGTCGGGATGTTTCATGCCGACAGTGTGGTAGCCGCAGTCGACGTGGTGCACCTCCCCGGTCACGCCGGATGACAGGTCCGACAGCAGGTAAAGGCCGGCGCCCCCGACTTCCTCGATCGTCACATTACGCTGCATGGGGGAATTGAGCTGGCTCCAGCGCAGGATGTAGCGAAAGTCACCGATGCCCGATGCAGCCAAGGTTTTGATCGGGCCGGCGCTGATGGCGTTGCATCGTATTCCGGCGGACCCCAGGTCGGCCGCCAGATATCGCACCGAGGCCTCGAGCGCCGCTTTAGCCACGCCCATCACGTTGTAGTGCGGCACCCAGCGTTCAGATCCGAGATAGGTCAGCGTCAGCAGGCTGCCGCCGGGCTGCATCAGCGGCACCGCATGCTGGCAGACTGCGGTGAACGAATAGCAGGAGATATCCATTGCCTGCAGGAAGGCGGCCCTGGGCGTGTCCAGATACTGTCCGCGCAGATACTGCTTATCGGCGTATCCAATAGCATGGACCAGAAAATCCAGACCGTCCCAGCGATTCGCCAGTTGCGCGAAGACCGCATCGACGCTGGTTTCGTCGGTAACGTCGCAGGGCACGACAAGGTCCGAACCGGCTTGTGCCGCCAGTGGGCGAACGCGCCGCTCCAGCGCGTCGCCCTGAAAGGTGAACGCCAGATCGGCGCCTTGCGCGGCGCAGGCTGAGGCGATGCCCCAGGCCAGGGAGCGATCATTGGCGACGCCCATGACGAGGCCGCGCTTGCCCCGCATCAGGTCGCCGCGGACGGGAAGATGTGCCGGAGCACTAGCGGTCATGATATTCCTCTTGCTGCGACGCCCCAAGCCATGCGTCGTTTCGGGTGGTGGCACAAGGCAGCCGGATCGGGCAAGAGGCGGTTGCCGCATCAGCCGCTCTGCCCCGCGCCTCGGCCGGTTGCGCAGCCGTCGATTGTCGGTATTCCGGCGGCGCATTATGTCTCGCTCGGCGATTAACCCCAGGAATACGTCCAGATGACCGCCCCCAGTCCCTTGAGCCCGTTCGACGATTTGCCGAAGAGCCAGGCCAACTATGCCCCGCTGACCCCGCTCAGCTTTATCGAACGGGCCGCCGCCGTCTACCCCAACCGGCCGGCCGTCGTGCACGGTGCCCAGCGCTGGACTTGGAAGCAGACCTACGCCCGCTGCCGGCGTCTCGCCTCGGCGCTGTCGCGGCGAGGTGTCGGAAAGAACGATACCGTCGCGGTCATGGCCCCCAACACCCCACCGATGTACGAGGCGGCGTTCGGCGTGCCGATGTGCGGGGCCGTGCTGAACACGTTGAACACGCGGCTCGACGCTGACGCCATCGCCTTCCAATTGCGCCACGGCGGCGCCAAGGTCCTGCTGACCGACCGTGAGTTCTCGACCGTGATCGCGGGTGCCCTTGCGCTGCTGGACCCCAGGCCCCTGGTCATCGACCTGGATGATCCGGCCCACCCGCATGACAACTTGCTGGGCGAAATCGACTACGAGGCGTTCCTGGCCGAAGGCGATCCAGACTACTGCTGGCAGAATCCCGCTGACGAATGGGACGCGATCGCACTGAACTATACCTCCGGCACCACCGGCGACCCGAAAGGCGTGGTCACCCACCATCGCGGCGCGTATCTCAACGCGGTGAGCAACATCTTGAACTGGAGCATGCCGCAACACCCAGTGTATCTGTGGACGTTGCCGATGTTCCACTGCAACGGCTGGTGCTTCCCGTGGACGATCGCGGAACGCGCCGGGGTGAACGTCTGCCTGCGTCGGGTTGAGGCGAAAGCGATGCTCGACGCCATCCGCGACAACCACGTGACCCACATGTGCGGCGCCCCGATTGTCTACGGGATACTGATCAACGCGCCGCCGGAACAGCGCGCCGGGATTAGCCATCGGATCTTCGGCCAGATTGCCGGGGCCGCGCCGCCGTCGGTGATCATCGAGGGCGCCGAACAGATCGGTATCGAACTAACCCATGTCTACGGGTTGACCGAGGTCTACGGACCAGCCAGCGTTTGCGCCAAGCACGAGTCCTGGACTCATATGCCGGTCGACCGGCGGGCGGAGCGCAATGGCCGCCAAGGTGTGAGAACGCCGCTACAGGAGGCAATGGCCGTACTCGATCCGGTAACCATGCAGCCAGTCCCGTGGGATGGCGAAACGATGGGCGAGATCATGTTCCGCGGCAACATCACCATGAAGGGCTATCTGAAGAACCCGTCCGCGACAGCGGAGGCTTTCGCCGGCGGCTGGTTCCATACCGGGGACCTCGCGGTCATGGAACCGGACGGCTACGCCAAGATCCGCGACCGGTCCAAGGACGTCATCATCTCTGGCGGCGAGAACATTTCGTCCATCGAGGTGGAAGAGACGCTGTATCGCCACCCGGCGGTGCTGAATGCGGCGGTGGTAGCGCAGCCCGATGAGAAATGGGGCGAAACCCCTTGCGCCTTCGTCGAACTGAAGGCTGGCGCGTCGGTCACCGCCGATGAGCTGCGGGATTTCTGCCGTGGGCACATGGCGCGATTCAAGGTTCCCAAGACATTTGTTTTCCAGGAGATTCCCAAGACATCGACGGGGAAAATTCAGAAATTTGTGTTGCGGCAGTTGGCCAAGTCGGCGTCGGCCATCGAATAGGGTCTCGCCCCCGCCAGAGAGCACCGCTTCGCACGCCTCATCCGCCCGCTTTCGGACCGCCGCCGCTTGCGGCCCAGTGCCAGCGTGCGGCAAAATCCAGCGATGTCGATTCCCATCCAGGTTCGCCGCCTGCCGCACGCCGTCGGCCTGCCGTTGCCCTCCTACGCCACCGCCGGCGCGGCGGGCATGGACCTGCTGGCGGCAATCACTGCGCCGATCTCGGTCCAACCAGGCGAGCGCAGGCTCATCCCGACAGGCCTGACCATAGCGCTGCCACCCGGCTACGAGTTGCAGATCCGTCCGCGTTCGGGCCTCGCCCTGCGTCACGGCATCACTCTGCCCAATAGCCCGGGGACCATCGACGAGGATTATCGCGGCGAAATCGGCGTGATTGTCCTCAACGCCGGTACTGAAGCCTTCGTCGTCGAACGCGGTGCCCGCATCGCCCAGGCGGTCCTGGCGCCGGTGAGACGAGCGGAGTGGCGTGAAGTCGAAAGTATTGATGCGACGGTCCGCGATGCAGGGGGCTTCGGCAGCACCGGCACGGCTTGACTCGCTGGCCTACACACGAGGGGCCATCACCAGGGCTGACATCACGGTAATTTGAAGTTTATGACTGGTGCGGGCCGGATCCTTGCCCTGTAAAGTAAACTTGTCGTGACTGGACGTGCGACACCATCCCCAAGGGAACTTACGGATGTCCACGCAGATTGCCGACGCCGCCCCAAGCCCACCTACCTCGCCTGCCTCAGGCCCGTGCACCGCAGCGGATCACCCGGCTTCAGCGGTTGTCCAGCACGACGTTCATGGGCCCGCCTTCCTGGAACAGCCGTTGGCGGTGACGCGGGGCATCGTCTTCGCCATCATGTTGTCGGTTCCGTTCTGGGCCCTGCTGGCCTTTACCCTCTATCTGCTGATCTGATCTGCAACAGCGGGTTCGGGTCCACACGCCAGATCCGTATCGATTTCTGTTGACCGGCGCAGAGCGGTTGGTCTTTTGACAGCAATGCGATCCACGCTGTGTCTGATTGCGAGTCTGCTGCTGAGTCTGCCTGCGCTGCGATCCTCGGCGCAGTCTCTGCCGGGCGGCGTGACGGACCATTTCTTCCAGTCCAGCGACGGCGTTCGCCTGCACTATCTTGAAGCAGGTCCAGAAACCGCTCACACGCTGGTCTTCGTGCCCGGCTGGACCATGCCGGCCTGGATCTGGATGCAACAGATCGTGACGTTCTCCCGCCGCTACCACGTCGTTGCGTTCGACCCACGCGGCCAGGGAGACTCCGCCGCCCCCACCGTCGGCTACGAACCGGTGCGCCGTGGCCGCGACGTCGCGGAGCTGATTTCTCGGCTGGGGGGCCAACGCGTCGTCGTAATCGCCTGGTCGCTGGGTGTGCTTGACACGCTTGCCTCGATCCATGTCGCTGGTGACGGCCAGCTGGCCGGGCTGGTGCTGGTCGACAACTCGGTGGGCGAGGAACCGGCCCCACCGTCCAATAAGCCGCTGCGGCGACGCGCCAGACCTCCGCCAACCCACCCGGAGGCGATGAAGGCGTTCGTTCGAACCATGTTTCAACGCCCGCAACCGCCGGCCTATCTGCAGCGGCTGACCCAGGCGACCTTGCGAACCCCGGAGGCCGCCAGCCGTTTGCTGCTGGCCTACCCGGTGCCTCGGTCGTATTGGAAGGAAGCGCTGTATGCGACGAAAGTTCCGCTACTCTATGCGATCCGCCCGCGCTGGGTTGCGCAGGCGGAGAACCTCATGCGAAACCGCGCCGACACCGAGATGGAAGTGTTTACCGATGCCGGCCACGCGCTGTTCATCGACGATGCACAGCGTTTCAACAGCGTGACCGACGAATTCCTCAGGCGGCACGTCTGGCGATGAATTTCGGCGCGCTCTTTCTCGTCTCGCTGGCCACGGTTGGTTACGAGACGGCTCTGACCCGCTACTTCGCCGTCGCGAAATGGTCGGAATACGGCTACTGGGTGATCTCGATCGTCATGGTGGGTTTCGCCCTGAGCGGGGTCGTCCTCGCGCTCTGGCGCGAGGCTTTTGTGCGACGTATGTCCGTCCTGATGGCGTGCCTGCCGGCGGCACTGGTGGTGGCCGCGGCGGCCGGTTACCGGTTTACCACGGGCAATCCCTTCAACCCGCTGCAACTGCAGAATCCGACGACCTGGCAGCCGCAGATCTGGAACATCGCCGGCTACTACGCGGCGCTGCTGCCATTCTTCTTCTTGGCGGGTCTCTTTATCAGCCTGAGCTTCGTGCGCAACGCCGATCATATCGGCAGGGTGTATGCATTCGACCTGACGGGTGCCGGGGCCGGGGCGGCCAGCGTCCTCGGTGCAATGTATCTCGTGCACGCGTTCAGTCTCGTGCCGCTGCTGCTGGTGCCGCTGGCCGGGGCTGCCGCCTTCATGACTGCACCGTATCGGCTCAAGGCGATGCTGGCGGCAATTTTTGCGCTCGCTGCCGCCGAGGCCGTGCTGCTCCTCGACGATCAGGCCGAATACAACGATTTCAAGGCGATCTACGCGCCACTTCACACGCCGGGCGCTAAAATTCTGGCCTCCGTAAACGCACCACGCGGCGACTATGTGCTGCTCGACGATTTTACCGAACGGGTCGATACCGATATCTCCAACAATGCGGGCATGCTGGGTGTCGAAGGGCCGCCACGCAGCTATGGGCTGTACCGCGACGGCAACCGCATCGCCGCCCTGCCGCAACGGCTGCCGATCCGGTCAGACTACGCCGCGGCCGCGCTCGATGCGCTCCCGTACCGGCTGATTCCCCACCCGCGTGTGTTGCTGGCAGGTGCATCCGGCGGATTTCGACCGGCCGAGGCGTTGCAACTGGGTGCTTCGCAGGTCCGCGTAATGGAACCGGAGCCCCAATTGCTCCACGCGGTGCGAGACGGGCTGGGTCCGGCACCGCGCGCGAATCAATCCGCTGCTGTGAGAATCGAGGCTGACGGCCCGGTGGCTGGCGCCACCCATGGGGTCTACGACCTGGTGGATCTGTCGGCCGACTTTCTCGACGCCGCGGACACCAACGCCAGCGCGTTCACCCGGGAGGCCATCGTTTCCTACCTGCACGCCCTGGCGCCGAACGGGATCGTCTCTATTCCGGTCTCGATCCGAGATTTTCCGGTGTATTCCTTGCGCATGCTCGTCACCGTGCGCGCGGCGCTGTTGAGCGTCGGGATCAGCGATCCATCGGCGCACGTGATCGTCTACCGGTCCGCCTGGAGTGTCCGCATCCTGATATCGCGCGACGGCTGGAGTGATTCGGCCATCGCAGCCGCCCGCGGCTTCTGCGACGACCGGTCGTTCGATTTGTCTTGGTACCCCGGCCTGAACGTGGCGAAGGCGCGGGCCGGAGTGTACAACGACTTGCCGGCGGTTTCTTTCGACAAGGGTGAGGTTGCGTCCGGTGGTCCAGACGATGCGATCGCCGACGAGGCCGAAGCCACTCTGTCGGGCCGGCCCACAGCCTCGCGCGATCAGTTCAACCTGTCCCCGATCACCCTCGACCAACCGTTCTTCTATGCGGTGCTGCGGCTCGACAAGATCGGCACCATACTCAAGCGGCTGGAAATCCTGCCGCAGGCTGAGGTGGGTGCGCTGGTGAACCTCGCGGTTCTTGCGCAGGCCGTGGTGATCGCCGCGCTGGTATTGCTCGTACCGCTTGCCGCGCCGCGGCGAATTCTTGCGCCGCGCGCCGGCGTGTTGCGCCCTGTTGTGTATTTCCCGGCGCTCGCGCTGGGCTTTCTGTTCATCGAGATCTATCTCATCGAGAAAGCCAGCTTCTGGTTCGGTGATCGAACCAACGGCTTTGCGCTGGTGCTGACCGGGATGCTAGTGTTCTCCGGCCTCGGCAGCCTGTCCACGCCCCGTTTCGACGCCACGCCGATGCGTGGTATGGCGCTGGCCACGGCGGCGATCATGACATGGTGTGTCGCCGCACTGCTGTTTCTTCAACCGATGATCCTACACACCCTCGACTGGCCACTGGCTATCCGCGCCGCGTTGTTGCTGCTGCTGATCGCGCCGATCTCCGTCGCCCTGGGGTTGCCATTCCCGCTCGGGCTCAACCGCGTCGGCACGGGCGGGTTCCTGCCATGGGCATGGGGACTGAACGGGGCATTTTCCGTGGTCGCGACGCCTCTCGCCAATCTGATCGCGCGCGAGGCGGGATTCAGCAGGGTTCTTTTGTGCGCAACAATCCTCTATGGGATCGCCTTGGTTACGTTTCCGGCGTTGAGGAAGAATTCGGTTTGGCACGACGTTTCGGTACCATCACCCGCCGCGGAGTAATTTCCGCCACAGCAGCATCCGTCCTGCCGCCGGCGGCCTCGCGTTCCGCACCGGTCTGGACGCGTGCCGCCTATGAGCAGGCGATGCGCCAGTCCGGCCGTCCGGCCAGCGTGACCGACGCGCAGTTTGACGCCATTCAGCGGCGCAAGCTCGCCGCGATGGCGCGGATCGACGCGTATCTGAAGGATCACTTCGGCAGAGCTGATCCGGCTGTCATGGCGGCCTTCGAAGCAGTGCCCAGGGAGTATTATCATTACGAGTACCCGGATCATCGCGCGACGCCGGGGGATGCCTACGAAGACACACCAAAACCGTGGGGGTTGGGCTACGGGTCCGCGCTATCCGACTACCTCGGACAGGCCTACATGACGCAGGTCTGCCAACCGAAACCCGGTGAGATCACGCTGGAAGTTGGCACCGGCAGCGGATTTCAGAGCAGCCTGCTGTCGCGGATCGTCAAGACGGCGTATTCGATCGAGATCGTCGAGCCGCTGGGTAAGGCGGTGGGAAAGATCTTCGCGCCACTCGGTTACGATAACGTCCGCACCAGAGTAGGCGACGGCTACTATGGCTGGCCGGAAGTCGAGGGTGGGTTCGACATCATCATCGTCACTTGCGCGGCGACCTTTGCGCCACCGGACCTATTTAAACAGCTCAAGCCAGGCGGCCGGCTGATCATTCCCATCGGCCAGCCGTTCAAGCGCGGGCAGGTGCTGTACGTCTATACCAAAGACCCCGAAGGCAAGATCCATTCCCGCCGCGACATCGGCGTCTTCTTCATCCCGATGACCGGCGCGATCACCAGGAGCCAACCGACAAAATCGGAACCCGTTTCGGATCGCCCACCCCCCGACAAGCCCGCATCGGAGGGCGACAAATCGTCGTCGGAATAGAGGACCGGCCGCTGCCAGGGAACGATTGTTCCGGGATCGCGCTTGCTGTTCAATACGAGACTGACTAAACTCCTCCGCGATGCGAATGATTCGCAACTAAGGAGCGTGTCCAGCGATGGAGGAGGAAAGCCAGATCGCCCGCCGATGTGAACGGGCCGTCGTTACCGCGTACAGCGAGCTTCGCCAGATCGGCTCTGACGACATGTCTGCGTTCCAGGCCTGCACCGCGCTTTATCGCATCCATCATCCGGAGGCCTCGATCAACGAGGCGCGTCGGTTGGTGGCTGAATGGATCGACCATCACCTGATCCGACGGGTTTCGGGTCCGACCGATGGATGCCCCTGCGAGTAGGGGGTTGCCTCGAGCCACTCATGGTTTCCCGGATCCGAGTTTGCGAAACCCTGAGCGGCCTACGCGCCACGCAGTTGGTGCATCGCAACCGGACGGAAATCCCAGCAATCAACCCCGACGTCGGTTTGCCGCGGCAGCGCTTTCAGCCGGCCGTGACTGTGTCCGTGAAGGTTCAAGGCACCTTTCGCCATGCCGCTCCAGGTGCGGAAGGCATAGTGGCACAGCACCAGTCGTTGACTGTCCACGGAAAGTTCGGCGTAAGGCTGCACGCTGGACCACGCGCTCAGCGCCGTGACCGCGGGCGGATCGTTGTTGCCGGTGACCAGATGCTTGCGCCCGTGCAGCTTGCGAAGCAGGGCGTCGGCCGCGGCCGGGCTAATGCGCAACGCGAAGTCACCCAGATGCCAGATATCCTCCTCAGGTCGCACAGCGTCGTTCCACCGCGCAACCATCGCCGCATCCATTTCCGCGACTGAGGCAAAAGGTCGGCGATACAGCGCGAGCGCCCCGGCATGTCCGAAATGCGTATCGGCGGTGAACCATACCGCCAACGCCAATTAGTCCGCGGCGTCGGCCACGTCCTCAGCCGGCTTCTTGCCCGCGCGGATGCGTTTCAGCGCCGTCTCGACATGACGGCTGAAGACGTATTCCGCTGGACGCTGCCGATCGAGCGAGATCTCCGGCGCCATCGGCCCCTCGGTGCGGATGCCGCGCACCGCCTGTGCCGCTGCCCGCCAAGGCTTACGAATGGTTTCCGCAACCGCGCTGGCCTCATAGCCCGAATGCACCATGCAGTCGGCGCATTTCTCATAGTTGCCAGTGCCGTATCGGTCCCAGTCGGTTGTCTCCATCAGTTCCTTGAAAGATTTCGCATATCCCTCGCCGAGCAGATAGCAAGGCCGCTGCCAGCCAAAATAGGTGCGAGTCGGATTCCCCCACGGCGTGCAGTGGAAGGTCTGGTTACCGGCCAGGAAGTCGAGGAACATCGACGACTGGTTGAAGGACCACTGCTTCTTCCGGGCACCCTTACCCTGCCGGCTGAAGATGCCGCGGAACAATTCCTTGGTTTTGGCGCGATTGAGAAAATGTTGCTGATCGGGCGCCCGTTCGTAGGCGTATCCGGGGGAAACGGAGATGCCGTCAACGCCCATCGCCATGACGTCGTCGAAGAAACTGGCGACCTTGGCCGGCTCCGCATTGTTGAACAGTGTCGCATTGATGATGGTGCGAAAGCCCCGGCGCTTTGCTTCGCTGATTGCCGCCACCGCGCGGTCATAAACGCCGTCCTGACAGACTGAGAGGTCATGCTCTGTCCGCGCCCCATCCAGGTGCACCGACCAGGAAAACCATTTGGACGGCTGGAACAGGTCCAGCTTCTTTTCCAGCAGCAGTGCATTGGTGCATACGATGACGAACTTTTTGCGGGCGATGGCGCCCTGCACGATCTGCTCGATTTCCTTATGCAGCAGCGGTTCGCCACCGGCGACCACGACCACTGGGGCCCCGCACTCATCCACGGCTTCCATGCATTCGGCGACCGATAGGCGCTGGTTGAGGATCTCCGCCGGATAGTCGATCTTGCCGCAGCCGGCACAAGCCAGGTTGCAGCGGAACAGCGGCTCCAGCATCAGCACAAGCGGATAACGCTTGCGGCCGATCAGGTGCTGCTTGATGACGTAGGCGCCGACGCGCAGCGCCTGGTTCAGGGGAACCGACATTTCAAGCTATTTCCTTAAGCTGTTTCCTTATGCTTCCACGAGCTGCGCGGGAAAGCGGAACCGAACGTCCTCGGCCACGCCACGCTGGGCGCAGACCTCGATCTCGCCGAACCGGCGCAGACCATGCAACACGCCCTGCACCAGCGTCTCGGGCGCCGATGCGCCGGCGGTGACGCCTACCGAACTGATCCCGACGAACCATTCCGTCCGCAAAGCCTCCGCATCGTCGATCAGATAGGCGGGCTTGCCAAGTTCCTGGCCAATCTCTCGCAGCCGGTTGGAATTGGATGAATTGCGCGATCCCACGACCAGGATCATATCCACCTGGTGGGCCAGGTCACGAACCGCCTGCTGGCGGTTCTGGGTCGCATAGCAGATATCCCTGACGTCGGGCCCCACGATAAGGGGGAAACGTTCCTTCAACGCCGCGATGATGCCGCGTGTGTCATCGACCGATAGAGTCGTCTGCGTAATATAGGCCAGCTTGTTCGGATCCCGCACCGCGAGAAGCGGCACGTCCTCGACAGTTTGCACAAGATGCACTTTGGCCGTCACCTGGCCGATGGTGCCTTCCACTTCCGCATGACCGGCATGCCCGATCAGTATGATCTCGCGGTCCTGGCGGGCATATCGGCGCCCTTCGTTATGCACCTTGGCAACCAGCGGGCAGGTTGCGTCGATCACCGGCAGGCCTCGTTCGGCGGCCGCTTCCTCGACCCGCTTCGCCACACCATGCGCGGAAAACACCGTCATCGACCCCTGCGGGATTTCGCTCAGTTCGTCGACGAACACCGCGCCGCGAACACGCAGATCCTCGACCACATGGCGGTTGTGCACGATTTCGTGACGCACATAAATCGGTGGGCCGTATTTCTTCAGGGCGCGTTCGACAATCTCAATAGCCCGCTCGACACCGGCACAAAAGCCGCGGGGTTGGGCGAGGACGACGCGAATCATGCAGACAGTCTCCGAGGTGATACCGGACCGGCGCGCTGGGGATTGGGCAGGCCCGGGATATGGCAGGTCAGATGTTTCGCCGCAACGCCACATGGCGCCAAAGGCGGGTGGATGAATGTCACCAAGGACATAGGGTCGGTTGCGACCGTCGCCACATCCGATCGCTCTCAGCCCGGAAGGGTAGCAGCAACAGGCCGGGCCAAGCGTGGTAAATCGGCAACATTCGCGCGGATCGCGTGGGCGTTATCATGCGCAACTCCTCGCGACGTGTTAACCGCTGCTGGATTGACTCCCGCCTGGCGGAGTCGCTGGTCACGAGGCTGCGTGTGACGTCTGCTCGCGTTCTATCGTCGGTCGATCTCCCGAAAGAGATGGCGCGTGCCGCCACAGCCGTCGAGCAAGCTCTGGACGCGCTATTGCCCCCGGTGGAGGGCGCCGAAGGACGGCTGGCAGAAGCCATGCGTTATGCTGCGCTGGGCGGTGGCAAGCGGCTTCGCGCCTTCCTGGTCATCGAAAGCGCGGCGCTGTTCAGCGTCAACCAGACCTGCGCGGCCCGCGTTGCCGCATCGGTTGAAATGATGCACGCTTATTCGCTGGTACATGACGACCTGCCTTCGATGGACGACGATGACCTGCGGCGAGGCAAGCCCAGTACGCATAGGGCGTTTGACGAGGCAACAGCGATCCTTGCCGGCGACGCGTTGCAGACCCGTGCCTTCGAAATCCTGGGAGAGCACGACACCCACTCAGATCCGCAAGCCCGCTGCGAACTGGTGATAGCGTTGGGAGCCGCGGCGGGCGCTCGGGGCATGGCCGGGGGACAAATGATCGACATGCTGGCAGAAGGCCAGATCCTGGATGGACCGGCGGTGACCCGCCTGCAGGCGCTCAAAACTGGCCGGCTTATCCAATACAGCGCCGAAGCCGGCGCTATTCTTGGCCGATCGACATCGCCGCAGCGACACGTACTGGCGGCGTACGGTCGTGATCTGGGTGCCGCGTTTCAGATCGCTGACGACGTGCTGGATGTGGACGGGAACGAAACCGAGATCGGCAAGACAATGGGGAAGGACGCCGCGGCGGGTAAGGCAACCATGGTGTCCGTACTGGGGTTGGATATGGCGCGCGCCCACGCGGAAATGCTCGCCCGGCAGGCCGCGGCTCACCTGGACGGGTTTGGCGACCGGGGGGCGAACCTGCGCGCCCTGGCGAACTTTGTCACCGCCCGGAAAAGCTGATCGGACAGAGCTAATCGAGAACAGGAGATTTGATGAACGCTATCAGCACCCCGTTGCTCGACCGCATTCGCTATCCCGATGATCTGCGAAACTTCTCGCCCGAGCAGCTACGACTGCTCGCCGATGAACTTCGCGCGGAGACGGTCGACGCGGTTTCGGTCACTGGCGGCCATCTCGGGGCGTCACTCGGGGTGGTGGAACTGACAGTCGCCATTCATGCGGTGTTCGACACGCCGCGCGACCGGCTGCTCTGGGACGTCGGGCATCAGGCCTATCCGCACAAAATCCTAACCGGCCGGCGGGACCGGATCAGGACCTTGCGCCAGGGCGGCGGACTGTCGGGATTCACCAAGCGGTCGGAGAGCGAATATGATCCGTTCGGCGCGGCGCATTCCTCTACCTCGATTTCCGCCGGTCTTGGCATGGCCGTCGCTCGCGACCTGAGGGATGCCCGGTTTGCCGCGGCAGGCGAACAGGAACGCCGGGCGCAGGGCCTGCAACCCGATGATCGCAACGTGATCTGTGTCATCGGCGATGGTGCCATGAGTGCCGGGATGGCTTACGAGGCCATGAACAATGCCGGTGGCCTGAAATCGCGCCTGATTGTCATCCTGAACGACAACGACATGTCGATCGCCCCGCCGGTCGGGGCCATGAGCGCCTACCTGTCGCGGTTGATCTCGTCGCGCAGCTATCTGTCGCTACGGGAATTGGCCGTTCGGATGGCCAAGCGTTTCCCCCGCGGCATCGAACGCACCGCGCGCCGGGCCGAAGAATACGCGCGCGGCATCCTGACCGGGGGAACGCTGTTCGAGGAACTCGGCTTCTACTACGTCGGCCCGATCGACGGGCACAATTTGGACCATCTGTTGCCGGTGCTGCGGAATGTGCGCGAAGCCGAGGAGACTGGTCCGATCCTGGTCCACGCCATCACCCAGAAGGGCAAGGGCTACGCGCCGGCAGAGCGGTCACCTGACAAGTATCACGGCGTCTCCAAATTCAACGTCGTTACCGGCGAGCAGGCCAAGGCTCCCCCGGGTCCGCCCGGCTACACGAAGGTCTTCGCCGACGCACTGATCGCCGAGGCAACGAAGGATCCGGCGGTTGTCGCCATCACCGCGGCTATGCCCTCGGGCACCGGCCTCGACCGTTTCGCCAAGGCGTTTCCAAAACGGTGTTTCGATGTCGGCATCGCCGAACAGCACGCCGTGACGTTCGCCGCCGGAATGGCGACCGAGGGGATGAAGCCATTCTGTGCGATCTACTCGACCTTCCTGCAGCGCGCCTACGACCAGATCGTGCATGACGTCGCGCTGCAGTCGCTGCCGGTGCGCTTCGCCATGGACCGGGCCGGCTACGTGGGCGCCGACGGCGCAACCCATGCGGGCAGCTTCGATCTCGCTTACCTCGGCTGCCTGCCGAACATGGTCATCATGGCGCCGGCCGATGAAGCCGAACTGGTGCATGTCGTCGCGACCGCCGTTACCATCGGCGATCGGCCCAGTGCCTTCCGTTATCCCCGTGGCGAGGGCACCGGCGTTGCCTTGCCGGCCGCCGGTGAAGTGCTGACTCTTGGCAAGGGCCGCATTTTGCGAGAGGGCAGAAACATCGCCATCCTGTCGCTGGGTACCCGGCTTGGCGATGCATTCAAGGCGGCCGACGAACTCGCGGCACGCGGCTTCCCGACGACGGTTGCCGATGCCCGCTTCGCCAAGCCGATCGACACCGGACTGGTGGAGCAACTGGCAAGACATCATGCTGTGCTGATCACACTAGAGGAAGCGGCGATCGGCGGCTTCAGCGCCCAGGTGATGCAGCACCTGGCCTGGAAGGGCCTGCTGGAGTCTGGGCTGAAGGTCCGCCCAATGGTCATGCCGGACCGATTCATCGACCACGATTCGCAACCGAAGCAACTAGCTCAGGCGGGCCTCTCGCCGAAGGACATCGTCGCGGTGGCATTGTCGGCGATGGGCATCGAAACACCCGCCACTGGCTCTACGAAGGTCAGCACCTCGCGATGAGCAGAATGACCCGCCGCGCCATGTTACTCTCGGCCGCGGCGATCGCGAGGGCTGCGACACCGCCTGTGCGGGCACAGACGGCTGAGCCCAGGCTCGACCAGCCGCTGCTCGAGCTATATGCCGCGTTGGAAGCCGCCATGCGCGGGGGGCATGCGATACCGTTCGCGCAGCGTTTCGATGCCTTGGCGCCAGTGGTCGACCGGGTTTTCGACCTCGAAACCGTGCTGAAGGTATCCGTTGGACTGCGGTGGGACAGTATGGATCCTGACAGCAAACTTCGCCTGCTGCGCGCCTATCGTCGCTTTACCGTCGCCACCTACGTGGCCAACTTTAACCGTTACGATGGTGAGTATTTCCGTGTCCTGCCGGGAACACGAGACCTCGGTTCGGATCGGATCGTCGGGACGGAGATTATCGCGCACGCCGAGCGGCTGAGACTGGACTATGTGATGCGGGCCGATAGCGGCACCTGGCGGGTCGTGGACGTGTTGCTGGAGGGCTCGATTAGCCGCGTCGCCGTGCAACGTGCGGATTTTCGGAAAGTTCTCGCCAGCGGCGACACCGACGCGCTGATCACCAGCCTGCACCGCAAGATTGCCGACCTTTCGGATGGCGCGCTGAATTCATGATCGGGGCTGCTGCGGGCCTGACCGCGGTCCTCACCATCGTCGGGGTGGGCCAGGCGCTCGTCTCCGCCCAGCTGGTCGCGGCGTGCGCCCGTCGGCCTCCGCGGGACCCCGCCAACCGGCCACCCGTCACAGTCCTGAAGCCATTGCACGGCGACGAACCGCTACTGGAAGCCGCGCTGACCACCTTGTGCCGGCAGCACTATCCGGACTGGCAGATCGTCTTCGGCGTTGGCGACCAGGCCGATCCCGCCGTCGAAGTCGTGCGGCGGCTGCAATGCCGGTTTCCCGATGTCGACATCACGCTGGTCATCGATGCGACGGTCCATGGCGCGAATCCCAAGGTCAGCAACCTGCTCAACATGATGGCCGCGGCACGGCATGACGTGTTGGTGATAGCGGATTCAGACGTGCATGCACGTCCCGACTACCTTGACCGGCTGGTCTCGGCACTCGAACCGCCAGAGGTCGGGTTGGTGACGACGCTGTATGCCGGGCTGCCCCTTCTTCCGGCCACACTGCCAGGTCGCCTCGGTGCCACGCAGATCACGCATAGTTTCCTTCCCGCCGCGGTGCTGGCGCGGGCGTTCGGCCGACAGGACTGTCTGGGCGCGACAATGTGCCTCCGTCGGCAGGATTTGGCAGGTATCGGCGGGTTCCACGCGCTGGTCGATCACCTGGCCGATGACAACGTGCTGGGGCGCCGCATCGCCACCCTTGGATTGCGCGTCGAACTGGCACAGACCGTGCCCCTGACCACGGTGCCGGAAGCGAGGCTGCGGGCGCTGTTTCAGCATGAGTTGCGCTGGGCGCGCACAATTCGCTCCTTGGAACCGGCAGGGTTCGCTGCCTCGATCCTGCAATATCCGCTGGCCTGGGGCCTGCTAACAATCGCGCTGGCAGGCGGTGCGATTTGGTCGGTCGGCCTGTTCATGATCGGCTGGGTGCTGCGGGCCGTAGCCGCCCTCGGCGTGGATGCTGCCCTGACACCCCTGTGGACTGACGAAGGCGGCACTGGTCAAGAGTCCGCTCTTGCATTCTCCTGCCCGGTCTGGCTTTTGCCGCTGCGCGACATCTTGTCCATGACCGTTACCCTGGCCAGCTATGGCGGGCGCCGCGTGGTCTGGCGCGGCTATGGCTTGCGGGCGGATACGCCGCCGCGGTCGGCTCAAGAACCTCCGAAACTTCGCCCCTTCGAGGGAACCAAAGTGCGATGATGAAAACCCTGTTCCTGCACCCGCCTTCCTTTGACGGTTTCGACGGCGGTGCCGGCGCCCGTTATCAGGCCAAGCGCGAGATCAAATCGTTCTGGTTTCCCACGTGGCTCGCGCAGCCCGCCGCCCTGGTGCCGGGCAGCAAACTGATCGACGCGCCGCCCGCCCGGATTGAACTCGACGCCGTCACGCAGCAGGGGCGGGGTTATGAGTTGTGCGTGATGCACACCTCGACGCCATCGTTCGCGTCCGACATCAAGGTGGCGGAGGCCCTCAAGGCGGCGAACCCGTCGTTGCGGATCGGCTTCGTGGGCGCGAAGGTTGCCGTGCAACCGGCGGAGAGCCTCGCTCAGGGCGGGGTAATCGACTTCGTCGCGCGCAACGAGTTCGACTTTACCATCAAGGAGATCGCCGAGGGCCGCGACCTGGGTTCGGTGGATGGCATCTCCTACCGCAACTACGCCGGCGCCATCATCCACAACAAGGATCGCCCGACGCTGGAGGATATGGATCAGCTACCGTTCGTCACCGAGGTCTACAAGCGCGATCTCCGGATCGAGGACTACTTCATCGGCTATTTGCTGCATCCCTATGTCTCGCTTTACACCGGCCGCGGCTGCAAATCGCACTGTACGTTTTGCCTGTGGCCGCAGACCGTGGGCGGGCATCGCTACCGGGTGCGCTCCCCTAGTCATGTCGCCGCGGAGATCCGTCAGGCGAAGCAGATGTTCCCGCAGGTCCGGGAATTCTTCTTTGACGACGATACCTTCACGGACAATCTGCCACGTGCCGAGGCCATCGCTCGCGAGCTAGGCAAAATGGGCGTCACCTGGTCCTGCAATGCCAAAGCCAACGTGCCCCGCCAGACCCTCGAAGTCCTGAAAGACCATGGACTTCGGCTGCTGTTGGTGGGGTATGAGAGCGGCAATCAGCAGATCCTCTACAACATCAAGAAAGGCATGCGGATCGAGGTCGCGCGCAAGTTCACGCAGGACTGCCACGAGCTCGGCATCAAGATCCACGGTACCTTCATCCTCGGTCTGCCCGGCGAGACGCGGGAAACCATCGAGGAGACGATCCGCTTCGCCACCGATATCAACCCGCACACGATCCAGGTCTCCCTCGCTGCCCCATATCCAGGCACGTTCCTCTACAAGCAGGCGGTGGAGAACGGCTGGCTGGACGCCGACCACGCTGAACTGGTCGACGAAAGCGGGGTACAGATCGCGCCCTTGCACTATCCGCATCTGTCGCATACCGAGATCTTCGATAATGTGGAGACGTTTTACCGGCGCTTTTACTTCCGGGCGCCGAAAATCGCCTCCATCGTCGGGGAAATGGTGCGCAGTCCGCAAATGATGAAGCGTCGGCTGCGGGAGGGCGTGGAGTTCTTCCAGTTCCTGCGGGAGCGGCATCACGCGGCTTGATGCGGATACACGTTTCGCGGTCCGCCCGGACGATATTGCCTCGCTTCCCAGAGCGAACGCCCGGCGCTCGGACAGCGGTTGTAAGCCCGACGGCGAGGAAGCATTATGGTCGGTAAACAACCAGCCGTCCCAGGGAGCAGCCCAGATGACCGACCCCGCGCCCAGCTATACGCATGGCGCCTCCGACCAGCCGATGATCGGGGACACGATTGGCGCTCATTTCGACCGGACTGTGGCCCGCTTTGCGGACCGGCCGGGGCTGATCGTCCACCAGCAGGGCGTTAACTGGACCTGGGCGGAGTTGGCGGCGCATGTCGACGCATTTGCCGCCGGGCTGGTCGCGATTGGATTGCAACCTGGCGACCGTATCGGCATCTGGTCGCCGAACAACGCCGAATGGGTTGTCACGCAGTTCGCCACCGCCAAGGCCGGGCTGATTCTGGTCAACATCAATCCGGCCTACCGGCTGAGCGAGGTCGAATACGCCCTGAATAAAGTCGGCTGCAGGGCGCTGGTTACCGCCACCCGCTTCAAGACGAGCGACTACATCGGCATGATCAATACGCTGGCGCCTGAACTGGCCGTAGCCCATGCCGGCGAACTTCATGCCAAACGGCTGCCCGCGTTGCGGTCGGTCATCCAGATCGGCGGCGACGACCCGGGCACCTTCGCATTCGAAAAGATCGGCCAGCGCGGCCGGGATGCGGATCGCCAGCGGTTGCGGAACCTTGCGCCGCTGCTGCAGTTCGACGACCCGATCAACATCCAGTTCACTTCCGGCACGACGGGTCAGCCCAAGGGTGCTACTCTGACGCACCACAATATCCTCAACAACGGCTTCTTCCTCGGTAAGCTTCTGCATTACACCGAACAGGACAAGGTCTGCATTCCAGTCCCGATGTATCATTGCTTTGGCATGGTGATCGGTGTGTTGGCGTGCATGACGCATGGCGCCGCGATCGTGTTCCCTGGCGAGGGGTTTGACCCGCTCACGACCTTGCAGACCGTCGCGGAATACCGCTGCACCTCGTTGTACGGCGTGCCGACGATGTTTATCGCCGAACTCGACCATCCCGATTTCGCGAAATTTGATCTGAGCAGTCTGCGCACTGGCATGATGGCCGGCGCACCCTGTCCAGTCGAAGTCATGCGGCGCTGTATTCGCGATATGCA
>DASYBP010000054.1:0-2435 GCA_036500715.1 Rhodopila sp. | reverse complement strand
GACCTGGCCGCCTTGCTCGCCCCGGTGGTCAAAGGCATGCTCGCCGAGCAAGCCTACGACAACACGGTTGACGCGCAGCGCGTCTTTGGCGGCTACGGCTATATCAGCGAGACCGGCGTCGAGCAGTTCGTGCGCGACGTCCGGGTCGCGGCGATCGGCGAGGGCGTCACCGCCGTGCAGGCGATGGACCTGATCCGCCGCAAGCTCCCACTCAACAACGGCGGCACGGTGTCCGGTTTCCTCCGCAATATGGAGACGACCCTTCAGGACAGCGCCCTGGCGGGTCAGCACCGCTACACCGATCCGCTGCACAAGGCGATCAAGGAACTGGTGAGCGCTACGGAATGGATCAATGGCGCTGTCTGCGCCGAGCCGGACGCCGCCGCTGCCGCTGCCGTCGACTACCTGCACCTGTTCGGTCGGGTAGCTCTCGGCTGGATATGGCTGCGCATCGCCGCAGCCGTCCTCCAGCGCGGCCCCGGCACGGCCACGGAGGCTACGGACCATGGGCCCAGTGCAACCAGGCTGGCGCTGGCCCGCTTCTACCTCGACCGACTGCCCGCCGAGAGCGCTCTGCGCCATAGCCGAATGCGGCTGGATCCGACAATCCTTGCCGATCTCACCGACCGGCAGTTCTGACTCTGCCCTGAGACGGCGCTGACCTAGTCCCTAGTGAAACGAGCACTGACATGATCACCACCATTCTCGGCAAGACGATCCGCTGGTACCAGAGCGATGACTGGATCTTCGATCCGTTCCAGATTCGCGGAAACCGCGTCGAGTACACCCTGGCCCAGGGGCCGCATACCGGGCGCCATGCCACTCAGGTATTCGACTACCAGCGCGTGGCGCCCGGCGTGGAAACCACGGCGTGGTACGAGGAGACCGGCACGATAGTGCACATCACCTGGTACCTGGAAACGCAGACCACCCATCGTTTCGCCGCGTTGCCGGCGTGGCTAGGCCAGGACATCTCAGTCAGCATCGGCGACAACTCCGACCCGGCGTTCGTGGCGAAGATGCGCGAACTCGATGCCTCCCTGCCCGACGCGCCCCGCCGCATCCTGTCCGACCAGGGGTATTTCCAGGTGCTGGCCTCCGCAACCGAGTAGTCCGCGCCGGGCGCTGACAGATCCGGGTCTGGGCGTGGCGGGGGTGCATCTGTTCTCGTTCAACCAACTGGACGCGACGGTCCAATGGCAACATCGCGTCGCTGGCGGCACCGGGACCGCGGATTCAGTCGCATCTTCCGGCGCCTGACGGCGCCACCGGCACGAAAGGAAAGTTCATGACCGGCCAGTCCCTACAGGACACGATTGATGCCGCTGGTGGAGCCCTGCAGATGCTGCGCAACGCGCGCGGTGGCGGCTACCCATTTCCCATCCCGCCGGAATTCACAAACTGGCGGGACGAGCAGGCGGCCTGGAAATCCACCGCGGTGCTGTTCGACCAGTCTCATCACATGACCGACATTTACTTCAGCGGCCCGGACACGGGCCGGTTGCTGTCCGACGTGGGCATCAACAACTTCGCCAATTTCGGGCGCGACAAGGCCAAGCAGTTCGTCGCATGCAGCGCGGAGGGCCACGTCATCGGCGACGCGATCCTGTTCGGGCTGGAAGACGATCAGTTCAGCCTGGTCGGTACGCCGATCGTGCCCAACTGGGTAGCGTACCGGGCCGAGACCGGAGGATACGATGTGGAAATCCGGCGCGACGAGCGGACCATAGCCAATCCGGCGGGTCGCCGCATTTTCCGCTTTCAGCTACAGGGCCCGGATGCGCTGCGCATCGTCGAACGGGCCAGCAAGGGCACGCTACCCGCGATCAAATTCTTCAACATCGGCGAGTTTACGATTGCCGGCTGCCCGGTCCGTGCGCTGAACCACACGATGACAGGTATCCCGGGGCAGGAAATGACCGGGCTGGAAATGTGGGGACCGGTCGTAGAGTCCGGCGCAGTGCTGGAGGCTCTCCTCGAGGCAGGCACGGACTTCGGCCTTCGTCAGGGGGGCGCGATCGCTTACTCGACTACCGCTGTCGAGTCAGGCTGGCTCGGCATGCCGTTCCCTGCCCTGTACGCCGACGAATCCATGGAGTCTTACCGGAAGTATCTCGGAGCCGGAGGCTTCGAGGGCACCGCATCGGTTGGCGGCAGCTTCCATTCCGCTCACATCGCGGACTATTTGTGCACGCCATGGGATCTCGGCTACGGGCGGCTGGTCAGTTTCGGTCACGACTTCACAGGCCGTGAATCTCTTCAGCAGCGCATCGATGAGCCACACCGGCGCAAGGTGTGGTTGCGCTGGAACGATGAGGACGTCGCCCGTGTCCTGACGCAATCCCTGTTCGGTGACAGGCCGCGGCCCAAGTTCCTCAAGATTCCGTTCACCGCGTACTCGACCTTTGAATACGACAGCGTCCTTGTGGACGGCC
>DASYBP010000053.1:0-27347 GCA_036500715.1 Rhodopila sp. | reverse complement strand
CCGCATTTGCGCGCCCGCCAGATGATCGTCGACGTCGACTTTCCGACGCGGGGCACCTATCAGACGGTTGGTTGCCCGATCAAATTGTCCGACTCGCCGGCAAGTATTTCCCGGCCGCCGCTGTTAGGCGAGCACACCGACGAGGTGTTGGCGACACTCTGTGGCGTCGATGCCGAGACGCTGGCGCGGTTGCACGGATCGGGCGTCGTGTAAGGCCACTCGCCTGCCAACGCGTGCGGTGCGATCGTCCGTTCCCTGAAGTTGATTCCGGCAAACGCCTGATATTGCGCGAAGGTTCGCACCGAACCGAACCCGTAGCGCTCGATGTCGACGATCGCTTCCGACGTTGCGGCGGCTTCGATGCCCAGCAGGTGCCGCATGCGTGCCAGCGAAAGTCCATCCCGGACATGCCACTCGGGATCGTCCTGCCACGGGACCCTGCCGTTCGCGCGATTGTACCAGTGCCACAACAAAGGTTCCGTGGGCCCGAACATATCCCACCCATGGGTCCAGAGCCGAACCGCGGTGGTGGTTTCCTCCCCCCAAAAGTACAGCCGGCGGTCATAAGGGACATCGCGGATCCACTGGGAGCGCCCAAATATAAAACCGGCCGCCACAAACGCGGATGGTCTTGGCAATACTGGAGCCGTATCGTGAATATAGCCGCGCTGAACCAGGACGCCATTCGGCTCAAAACGAACCGCGGCAAGAAACGGTGTCCGATGATCCAGAAGCGTGTTGGGCGGCTCATAAGCCGGCGGATACGTGGTCAGAAGTGCTTTCGATACACCACATCGCTCCAACTGCCGGAGCATCTTGACGTCCCAGTGTTCGGCGAACCGCATATGCGAATCTACCTGCAGCACGTAGTCCTCGCCGTCCCAGAACTTATAGCCCATGCTGCGCGCCCAGCACACACCCTGGCTGTCGCTCCCCTTCACGACCAGCATGCGCACGTTCCTGCCGAAGAACAGGATGTTGTCCTTGGGCTCGGTCTGCATAACGACACAAACGACAATTTCGCCTGGGCGACGAGCCTTGTTGAACAGATCGCGCACCGTGGCTTCGCATTCCGGGTCGCGGTAGCACGCGATATTGACGAAGATCATGGTGGTTTCCGTCGGCGGCGATACGGAGACGTTACAAGAGCGGCTGCTCATGCATAAATGAGCCGGTGACACCGACCAAGAAAAATCGCCAAGCGAACCAATGCCTATGCCGGAGGACGACGGCGCGGCGGGCTAAACCGTGCCGCCGCACCAAACGACACGGCCGATGACCGCGACGTCGTTCGCTGCCGCGCTGTCGACCGTGTCGGGCTGATAGGCAGTATTGTCGCTGATCAGCACCAGGCTGCCGTCATGCTTCCGCTGCACCCGTTTGACCAACCGCTGTCCATTGATCTCCAGCACATATATGCCGAAATTGCGAAACGTGCGGTCAGTGGTGTCGATCAGCAGCGTGTTGCCGTCCCGGATCGTGGGCGTCATCGACTCGCCGGTCGCGATTTCCAGCGCCAGTTCGTTCGGTTCAATCCCGCAGACGGAACGGATCCAGTCGTGGCGCAGGGCTAACCATTCGGTGCCGGAGGGGCTGGGCGGCGTGATCGAACCGGCGGCCGCGGCCTCCGCGCGATGCGGCAGCAGCAGGAATTGGCTCCAATCGATCTCGGCCGTCGCGTCGGGCCCGGTCGATCGGCGGTTGCGGATTGGTTCGAATGCCGGTTCGGGACCTTCGCCCTCGGCCAGCCACGCCACACCGACGCCTGCCGCCCGAGCTAGCGCCACCAGCCGCTCGCGGCTGGGCTCGGCTTCACCTTTGAGCCATTTCCTGAACGCGGACGGGGATACGCCCATCGCGCGCGCCAACCGGTCCGCGCTTGGCCAGTGCCCCAGAATTGTCCTCAGGCGCTCCACAAACGCCGCTTTGTCCGCGCCCGCGCCGCGGATTGCTTCAGAGGCAGATGCTGGTTTGTTGCTGACCCCTACCATACGTTCGATCCGTGCAGTCCCGGCAACACTTTAGGCCAATGTGCCACCGATTTCCGGTATACGTCGGGAATAACTTTAAGCAATTCCTGCCGGACAATCGAGGCTCGACTCTGGACGACCATGTGGGGCGGGGCAAGACTATGCGGCCTTACCCGTCCGGCGACCGCAGCAGTGTTCAGGCAGGGCTGAGACAACCCATCCGGTCGCGGTTTGGGTGGTTGTTGCGCCAAGGACCGGCACTGAACGGTTCTGGCTCGTACCGGAAATGCTCATTCCCAGCGCTGTCGGCATTTCTATCGAATCTATCCGTTAAAGGATCACCTCAACCGGCTTGGTCGAGCTATCCCGCCATAAACAAAATTTGAACGCGCCGGCCGTCGCGCTAGCCCGCCGCAGGAAGGACACCGTGCACTGTTTCGAGCAACGCCGACAGCGTAAACGGCTTCATCACGAAGGGTCGCGGCTGATCGGTCAACGTCGCCATTCGCCCGGGATCGCCTGACATCAGGATCACAGCCGTGCCTATACGGTCGGCCTCCGGGATTAGTTCGACGTCCACACCGCCCGGCAGTGTGCAATCCAGTATCATGAGCCGGATTTCGCCGGCCCGCAAAACCGTCAGCGCCTCCGCGGCGGTCTCCACGATGCTGACCGGGTACTCGTCGTCGAGGGCGGCAGCGATGACCTCCGATACCAGGGGATCGTCCTCGACCACCAAGATAGTATTTTTGTCCGTCATGCGTTCGCCTCGGTTCCAATCCTGCACGGATACACAGCGGGTGCTCTCGCGCGGTGACGCAAATTCACGATTGCCAGATCGACTCCCTCCAAGGATGGCGGCGAAGCTAAACCCATTTTTGTCCGGTTGTGTGCACACTGTTGTGTCTCTCGGCCACCTACATACCGCACAGCCGTGCAGAACACCATCACTTTGCGGCGATCATACGCAGACATCTTGACCGAGCGTCGTTTCGTGCGCCCGCATGATCGCGGCCACGTCGCAGCGGGCCTTGAGATCAACGACCGGGCTGCCCGCGGGACATCCTGAGGTCGGTGCATGCCTTCACTGCGTCGGGCTGAGATCGAACACCGCGACCTGGCAGTTAACGTTGCAGATGACGCTCGGTACATCAGGGGCCACCGATGTTGTCCGTGCCGATGAAAGCCCATTTTCGTGGCAGCTTCACATCTTGTTGGCGGCACCCGATGCTTGCCTCGGACATGGCGGAAGCGGCGATCCAAGCGTTGGGAAACCGCTTACACCCCCTCGTATTCCGCGGAAATCTCCTTGTTGGTATAGTCCGTCAGCAGCGACGTCGCGACGATCCCAACCACCGCGCAACCGGCGATGTACGCAGCGATCGGCAAACTAGAATGGTAGCGCGCGAACAGCGCCGTCGCAATGAACGGCGCCGGGCCGCCCGCGATGATCGAGGCAAGCTGGTAGCCCAGCGAAGAGCCGCTGTAGCGCAGACGCGGGGAGAACGCCTCTGCGATCAAGGCCGCCTCGGGGCCGTACATCGTCATGACCGGAAGCAGGGAAATCGCGATGGCGATGAATATCAGTGTCGGTGACTGGCTATCGAGCAGAGCAAAGTAAAGGAAACCGAACACACCCATGGTCACGCAACCGATGATATACATCCTCTTGCGCCCGATCTGGTCCGAAATGCGTCCCGCGAAGGTGACCCAGAGGAACCCGAGGACGGTTGAGATGATGACACCCGTCAGCAGGAAATTGCGGGTCATTCCCAGTTCCTGCGCGCCGTAGGTAAAGATGAAGGCGCCCACGATGTACCCGGGCGCCTGCTCCGGCAGCCGCAACAACGCGGTCAGCAGGATCTGTTTGGGTTGGCGCTTGAACACTTCCAGCACCGGCACACGCTCGACACGCTCTTCCGCGAGAATCCGTTCAAACACCGGGGTCTCGAGAATCCCCAGCCGGATCCAGAGCCCGACCGCGACCATTACGATGCTGAGGAAGAATGGAATGCGCCAGCCCCAAACCAGGAACTGATCACCCGAAAGCCAACTGAAGAACAGCACTGCCGAGTTGGCCAGGAAAAGTCCGACCGGCGCGCCGAACTGCGGCCAGGAAGCGATGAAGCCGCGATCCTTATGGGTGCGCGACCATTCCATCGCCAGCAGCACCGATCCGCCCCACTCGCCGCCGACCCCGATCCCCTGGATCAGCCGAATAAACGTCATAAGAACCGCGCCCCAAATGCCAATTCTGTCGTAGGTCGGAACCAGACCAACAGCGACCGTCGCGATGCCGGTCACCAGTAAAGTTATGATCAAGGTTGCCTTACGACCGATCCGGTCGCCGTAGTGGCCAAAAATCGCCGCTCCGATTGGCCGGCCGACGAAGCCCACGAAGAACACCCCGAACGCCTGCAGCACGCCGATCACCGGATCAGAGCCAGGAAAGAACAGCTTGCCGAACACCAATCCGGTCACGGTACCATATAGCAGGAAATCATACCATTCGATCGTGGTGCCAACCGTACTGGCGATCAAGGCACGGCGGAGCTGCGAGTCATGTTCGGCGTCAGATAAGGCACCGCCGGCCGTCGTGTCGATTGCAGTCATCTTGTTTTCCTCCCTGGTGTCGGGCAGGTACAGAATGCTTCTTGTTGTTTCCGATCGGGCGCGCCAGTAGCAGCCAATAATCTTCTTCGACGCACCCGGGGCACCGGTACCAGCCGATTAAACGTGGCACAATCGGGACATTCCTGGCAACGTCCGATGTTGATTGTCCTCTTCCACGGGCGGCCGGCGGTAGTCTGCTGTATGCGGGAAATCCGCGAGCAGCGTCGTTCCACCATTTTCAATACACGCGGTATCTCCACGAGCGCCATTGAAGGCCTGCCAGATCGCTAATGTTGTGGATGGCAGGGCTGCGGAGCCGTTTGCGCCGATGCTGCGCCGCCTAAGTCAGGCGGGAAGTCGTCCGCGATGATCTCCTCGAAGGACCACGGGCAGACGTCGGTGATGCCGGGCACCCCGGTTTTGAGCCCGGCCGACTGACAGCGCCTTCCCAGATGCGCAAGTCTATGCGTCCCGGGGACAAAACGCGTCACGGCGACCTCGGCTGCCAGGACGTCCGGCGCAGACGCACCGTCAGGTGTGCGGGCGCGGGAGCGGATGCGCCCAGACGCGTCCCATCGCGTTTGCCCAGGCGGGCACGAGCAACTGGCGCGCCGCTCATGCTCCCGAGCCCACGACAAGGTGGCGAAGCAAGCCCTCGGCCTGGCGGCGGCACCCAGTCCGGCGTAATAACAATACGGCCGATGGCCAGCCGTGCCATCCACGTCCGCTATACCCGAGATCACCTCTTGGGAGACCATTCCTGCGATTCGCGCGCGGCGCGGATAGCGGTGCCGGCGCGTTTGACCCGACGCCCGCCGCTCCCTCCGTCCGCTTCGCGTGATAACTTCACCGCATGGTTTCCAGGGTGGCAGATCACACCATGCGCCGCGCCGTTGGTATCGTTACACTCCTCAACTTCGCCGGTTTCGGGATCGAGTTTGCCGTCGCTCAGGCCATAGGATCGGTGTCGTTGTTCGCCGACAGCATCGATTTTCTGGAAGATGCCTCGCTCAACCTCCTCATCGCCTTCGCAATGGCCTGGACAGCGCGCAACCGAGCGCGGCTTGGCGCGGTGCTTGCCGGCATCCTCCTGATCCCCGGTCTGGCGACGCTTTGGACGGCGTGGGAAAAGCTCGATCGTCCTGTCGTACCCGACCCGGCGCTGCTGTCACTGACAGCCGCCGGCGCTCTCGCGGTCAATCTGACGTGCGTGCTCATTCTGGCGCGCTACCGCCACCTCCGTGGCAGCCTGACCAAGGCGGCGTTTTTGTCGGCGCGAAACGACGTGATGGCAAACCTAGCCGTTATCGCCGCCGGTCTGCTGACGGCTTCTCTTTGGCCGTCCGCCTGGCCAGACCTGCTCGTCGGGCTGGGCATCGCCGCAACGAACGCGAACGCCGCGGCTGAAGTGTGGACCACGGCGCGGCATGAGGGACGCGAAGAGATTCAGCGAAACGCGTAAGCGTCCATTCGAAGACTTCCATACATGACCGAACTGTGCAGGCGTTCAGCCAGCGGCGTCTCCCCGCCGGCTCCAAGCGCCACGTATAATGGCAGCAAATGCTCATCGGTCGGATGCTGCTGCACCGCGTAGGGTGCCCGCGTGCGATAATGCAGCAGATCGTCCTTCCGACCTTCCGCAATCGCCGCGTCGAACCAGTCGGAAAACGCCACGACATCAGGCGGCTGCGGCGCGTCGATCCGCTCCGGTCGCAGCCGTGCCAGATTGTGCGTAAACGACCCCGATCCAATGATCAGCACGTTATCCGCCCGCAACGGCGCCAGGGCCCGCCCCAGCCGCAGGTGGTGCGCAGGATCCATTTGCGATTGAATGCCCACCTGAACGACCGGAACGTCCGCCCGTGGATACATCAGCGTCAGCGGTACCCACGCTCCGTGATCCAGTCCTCGCTGCGGATCGATCATGCTCCTCGATCCAGCCCGGTCGAGTAACGCGGCTGCTTTTTCGGCCAGCACCGGCGAGCCCGGCGGCTCGTAGCGGATCGCGAAAAGCTCAGGCGGAAACCCATAGAAATCGTGGATCGTCGCGTTGCGCGCCGCACTGCTGAACGCTGGCACCGGCGTCTCCCAGTGGGCGGACGCCACCAGGATCGCGGCCGGTTCACCGAGTTCCTGCCCCAGTCCGCGCAAGAAATCGCGCGCCGGGTCATCAGTAAGGGCGAGCATCGGCGATCCGTGACTCAGGAACAGGGCGGGAAACATAGCGGCTCTTCTCGTTGTCTGGGTTCGGCTCTAATGCGAGCAACAGCCGGCCGAGGCAAGCCCGTCGCGCGTTGCCGCGCCAGTCACCGGAGGGGCAGTCCAGGCAGCGGCGGGCAGGCGGGCGAACAAACCGCCAGCACCTTGAAAAGGTCTCCCATTGCTGTTGGTTCTGCCAACCGTCGTGCCGCCTGCATTACCGCCAAGGCCTGATCCGGCTGACTGCGGGCCAGGCGTTCGGCGCGCTGAAACAGACCCAGCGCCGCCAGAAAGGATCCCTGCCGGTCGGGCCCTTGGACACGGGCTCCACGCAGGCGGGCAACGCCGGCGAGGTCAGCGAAGTCAACATGCGCGGTCAGATCCGCCGACCCCGTCACGGATAAGGGATTGACCGGGTGCTTCTCCCGCAGGGCCTGAAAACTGTCGCCGGCCGCGCTCTGCGCCGGGCCGTAGTCCAGAAATAGTGCAGCGCCGGAATGACAAACCACGCGGGCGGCGATCGCGCCGACGAAGTCGCGGGCCGGCTCGTTCAGCTCGACGACATCGCCTTCGGCACCCGTACGTCCCATCGGCACATCGGCGCTGTCGGTCAGGCACTCCATCCACGTCCCGTCTGCAACATATCGCTCGGTCCAGCCGTGGCCGCGGCGGACGAACTGGCGGATCGGCAGTGCATCGAGGAACTCGTTCCCCACCAGGATCATCGGCCCGGCAGGAACAGTCGCCAGATCATCGTGCCACGTCGCGTCTGGAACGCGGGCAGCCTGCGCCACACGAAGGCGCCGAGAGGTCTCGATCAGGTGCACCCGCACGGCGGCGGCGAATTCCGGGGCGGCCAGACGAATGGCCCGCAGCGCGTCGGCCATCAAGGTGCCCCGTCCCGGGCCGGCCTCCACCAGCGACACCGGCCTGGGGCTGCCCAGAAGCTGCCACGTCACGGCACTCCACAGACCGATGATCTCGCCGAACACCTGGCTGATCTCGGGCGAGGTGGTAAAGTCGGCGAACGGATCATGCGTGCCGTAGTAGATCGCGTTGGCGCGGGCCATGAAGCGGTCAAGCCGCTCGGGCAACAAACTCATGGGCGAGGCGAAGCGCTTATCTTTCTGGCCGGCGTCACCGGTCGCGCCCGCGCGATCAGCCACAAGCCGGCGATGAACATTGGGACCGACAAAATCTGCCCCATCGTGGTGCCGAAAGCCAGAAAACCCAGGAAGGCGTCGGGCTCCCGAAAATACTCCCCGATTATGCGGGCGATCGCATAGCCACACAGAAAGACCCCGGTCAGCAGTCCGAATCGTTCACGCAGTGCCTCCCGCCGGGACAGCACCAGCATCACGATCAGCAACAGCAGGCCCTCCATCAGCGCCTCGTATATCTGGCTGGGATGCCGCGCCACGCAGTTGACCGGAAAATTCGGGCAGTCCGGTGCGCGCGGAAACACCATTGCCCAGGGTAGCCAGGCCGGTGCTGGACGCCCCCACAATTCGCCATTGATGAAATTGGCCACCCGGCCCAGGCCAAGACCCAACGGCGCCACCACGGCGATCCGGTCGGCGAAGCCCAGCAGTGCTATACCGTTGCGGCGGCAAAAGATGATGATGGCGATGGCCACGCCCAGCATGCCGCCATGGAAGCTCATGCCGCCTTCCCAGACCGCCAGGATCATACCAGGATGCGCTAGGTAAACGCCGGGCTGGTAGAACAACACGTATCCCAGGCGGCCGCCCAGTACGACACCCAGCGTGGCCCAGGTCAGGAAATCGTCCACCTGCAACGGCGTGGCGACGGCCGGAGCCAACTGGGCGAATCGCCGCGCTAAGCGCCAGCCGAGCACCAGGCTGGCGATGTAGGCAAGCGCATACCAGCGGATCGCCAACGGACCGAACTGGATCACGACCGGATCGAACTGTGGAAACAGCAGAACTGGGATCACACGAACAGGTCCGGCTCGGACAGATGATCCTGAACGTAACGCCGGATCCCCTGCTCCAGCGGCGTGAACTGCCGCGCGTAACCGGCTGCCCGCAGCCGGTCCATCGGCGCCTGGGTGAAGGACTGATACTGACCTCGCAGGCTCTCCGGCATGTCGATAAACTGGCACGCGCGAGGCTTTCCGGCGGCATCGCAGACTGCGTCCACCAGGTCCCGGTAGGTCCGGGCAACACCCGTCCCCAGATTGAACAAGCCGCTGACCGACGGCGTCTCCATGATCCAGAGCATCACGTCGACCACGTCCCCCACCCAGATAAAATCCCGCGCCTGTGCGCCGTCCGCCAGCCCAGGCTGGTCGGACTTGAACAGCCGGGCAGGGATGCCGGCCGCGACCTCGTCGTGTTTGACCTTCACGACCGAGATCATCTTGCCCTTATGGTACTCATTCGGGCCATAGACGTTGAAAAACTTCAGCCCAACCCACTGCGGCGGCTGTTCCCGCCGCGTCAGCAGAGTCCGCACAACCAGCAGATCGAAGGCGTGCTTCGTCCACGCATACAGGTTCAGCGGTCGCAGCCGCTCAAGCGCCTGCACCGAGAAGTCGTCATCGAAGCCCTGCGATCCATCGCCGTAGGTCGCCGCCGAGGACGCATACACCATCCGTACGCCATGATCCGCACACCATTCCCACAGGCTGCGGCTAAGCTCCACATTCGTCGCCCAGGTATGATCGCCGTCTACTGCCATGGTTTCGCTGACCGCGCCGAGGTGAAACACCATCTCGATCGCTGGCCGGCCGCTCAGAAAGGCTTCCAGATCCCCAGGATGCACCACCCGGGTCGGCGGATGCTTGGCCAGATTCCGCCATTTCCCCTGGCTGCCCAGGGTATCTGCCACCACCGTCTCATGCCCGCGGCGCGCCAGTTCGGCATGGAGATTGGAGCCGATGAAGCCGGCGCCGCCCGTTATCAGGATCATGGCGGCACTATATACGAGTGGCGAACTGCGACGAAAGCTGCCCGATAAACCAGGAGCGAACTTAGCCATGAACGATCGGCCGCGATTTTTCGACGACCTCGCCGGCGTAGCGGGCGGCGCAATCTCCGCTTTGGCGGGACTTCGGGAAGAAGCCGAGGCGATGATTCGCGCCCGGACGGACGAACTGATACAGCGCCTGGACCTGGTCCGCCGCGAGGAATTGGACGCGATCCGCGAACTGGCGGCCAATGCCCGGGCCGGGCAGGAGACGGCCGAGGCGAAGGCGGCCAACCTGGAAACCAGGGTCGCGGCGCTCGAGGACCGTGTTGCCTTGCTGGAGGCGCCGAACGCCGACAGTGCCGATCCGGATAGGTTGTAAACATTGGATCTGCCGGTCCTACAGAGCGAAAGATCGATCGACGCACGCGCGCGGCGTACAAAATAGACGACGAAGATCAGCGGGGATCCTCCTGCGGCGGATTTGTCGAAAATAAGAGACGGATGTTCTCTTGAAAATGCAGGTGTTCCCCTTGCGGCAGATGCGAACACATGAATAGGCTCGAGCAGTGGCCAACTTCGGGCGACTCCGAAAAGCGTTTCGGTGCCGGCACTGCCCGGGGGTGAAGGCCACGCTCGGCCTTCCTTTTGACGGGAGACCCCGCATGTCAGCATCGCTGACCACGTCGTCAGACAACGCAGCCAATCCCCTCGATATCATGGAGCAAATCGTCGCCGCCAATGAATGGGAGTTTGACCGCCGCAGTGATTCCGAAATGGCCGTGGAGGCGCCAGGGCACTGGTGCGACTACGGGCTGTTTTTCAATTGGTCCCGCGAAATCAGTGTGATGCACTTCACCTGCGCGTTTGACCTCAAGGTGCCGGAGAAGCAGCGCCCCGTGCTTTACGAACTCCTGGCTCTGGCCAACGAGAAGCTTTGGCTTGGGCATTTTGGTCTGGAAAGCGAAGAAGGCATGCCCGTTTTCCGTCACGCGATCCTGCTGCGCGGGGCCGCGGGCGCATCAGCCGAGAGCCTGGAAGACCTGGTGGACATTGCGCTGACAGAGTGCGAGCGGTTCTTCCCCGCGTTCCAATTCGTCCTGTGGGGCGGCAAGTCACCGACCGATGCGCTGGCCGCCGCGATGCTGGATTGCGTGGGAGAGGCTTAGCTTTCTCCGTCGCCCGGGCAGGCCTGACCTAGCGGTCAGGCCTGGTGGCCAGCGACTTGTGAGCAGCATCGCAGGCACGGGTAGTCGCCCACCGCCAACCGTGGCAGAGTAAGAAGGGCTGCACCTCGGGAGGGTGTGTGGTGGTGAGCAGACGGGGGAAGACCGCGCCATGATCCGACCAAGAGCCCAGGCAAGATGGCCGAGTCGACGTCAGGCGTAGGCCCGATCCCGCCGATCTTGCTGGTGGGATGCGGGCGAATGGGCGGCGCGATGCTGTCCGGCTGGCGGCAGCAGGGACTGGCGAATTCTGTCGCGGTTGATCCCGCCGCATCCGCCGCCAGCTTCGCCAGCGCTGACTTGACCGTCGTTTCCGACCCATCTCAGATCCCGGACCGCTTTGCTCCCGCCGCCGTCGTGCTCGCTGTCAAGCCGCAGAATGCCGCGACGACCTTGCCGGAATATGCCCGCTTCGCTGCCACTACCGTCTTCCTATCGATCATGGCCGGCCGCACCATCGTCGGCATCGGCGCCCTGCTTGGCGCCGGCGCCGCGATCGTTCGCGCGATGCCTAACACCCCTGCCGCCGTCCGCCAGGGTGTAACCGTCTGCTGCCCAAGCCCCAAGGTCAGCATCCCGCAGAAATCCCTCTGCGACCGTCTGCTGCAGGCAATCGGCAAGGTCGCCTGGATCGAGGACGAAGCGCTGCTCGATCCGGTGACGGCGGTTTCCGGCAGCGGACCCGCCTACGTCTTCCTGCTCGCCGAACTGATGGAGCAGGCGGCCATTGAGCATGGAATCCCGACCGATCTAGCCCGGCTGCTTGCCCGTCAGACCGTCGCAGGCGCTGGTGCGTTGCTGGCGGCGAGCCCCGATGACCCATCCGCGCTGCGCGTCGCGGTGACCAGCCCAGGCGGCACCACGGCCGAAGCGCTCTCAGTGCTGATGAACCCGGACGCGTGGCCGATTGCGGTGTCGCAGGCGATTGCCGCGGCGACGCGCCGCTCCCGCCAGTTGGCAGGTTGAGCCCATGAGCGCGCATCCCATCTCTGTATCATGACCGACACGGAATTCGACACCGCCCTGGTTACTGCGGCGTTTCGTATAGCCGGCGGGCAAGGCTGGCATCAGGTCAATGCCGCCGCCGCCGCGCGCGAGGCCGGGCTTTCGCTGGCGCAGGCACGCGAACGTTTTCCCTCCCCAGCCTCGATCTTGCTGCGGTTCGGCCGCCTCGCCGATCAGGCCGCGCTGATGGACGCCACGTCCGACGGGACGGTGCGCGACCGGCTGTTCGATCTGCTCCTGCGGCGCTTCGATGTAATGCAGCGCCATCGCGCCGGGGTAAAGGCGCTGCTGCGATTACTTCCGACGCACCCGCCGACGGCGCTCCTGCTTGCTTGCGCAACGAAGCGGAGCATGCGGTGGATGCTGCAGGCGGCCGGTGTCACTGCGAGAGGGACACGCGGTGAGCTTCAGGTGCGTGGACTGCTAGCGGTCTGGTTGTGGGGTCTGCGTGCCTGGGAGCGGGACGAGTCGGACGATTTGTCCAGTACAATGGCGGCTGTCGACGCCGCTCTTCGGCGAGCCGAACAGATCGCGTCCTGGCTTCACGGCCAGTCCAGCACCCGTTCCGCGCCGCCTTCGCCGCCGATTTCGGAGCAAGCGGGCGAGCTGGACTCCTCGACGCCACCACCATCGCCCCCACCGGCGCCCCCGCCGATCGACGAGCCGCCACTGCCCGAATCTCCAGCATGAGCACTCCGCTGCTTCAGGCGCGCATCGATGCCGCGATAGACCTCGCGGAACGGGCAGGTGAGATGGCGATGACCATGCGTCCACCGCCTGGTTCGGCGCGCGCCTTGATGAAGGGTCCGCAGGACTGGGTGACCGAGGCGGACGGCGCGGTCGAGGCCTTTCTGTCCGCGGAACTGGGCGTCGCGTTTCCCGCGGACGGTTTTCAGGGCGAGGAAGCCGGCACGTCCCGTGGCGGATCGCTTCGCTGGGTGGTCGACCCGATCGATGGAACGGCCAATTTCGCTCGCGGCGCCGCTCGGTTTTGCGTCTCGGTGGGGTGCCTGGAGGGCAATACGCCGCTGATTGGCGTCATCGTAGCGCCGGCGCTACGGGAGACAGTCTGGGCCTGGCGCGGGGGCGGCGCCTGGCTAAACGGCGACCGGGTGAAGGCTGCGGAAACCAAAGTGGCGCAGCAGGCAATCATCGAGGTCGGCTGGTCGCGGCGGCGCCCGAACGCTGATTACCTGAAAATCTGTGAGCGCCTTTTGGCCGATGGTACGGCGCTACGACACGGCGGCTCTGGTGCGTTGGGACTGGTGGATGTCGCGGTCGGACGCATTGATGGGTACGCCGAACTGCACATCAACCTGTGGGACGTTGCGGCCGCGCTGGTGATCCTGCGCGAGGCCGGCGCGAGCATCAGCGACTTCCTGCGCGAGGCGGGGCCGATCAGAGGCAACCCGATCGTCGCTTGCGCACCGGGGCTAGCCGAGGTCTGGTCCAACCTACCGGGGCTGCCGCCGCCGGTTTGATTTTATTCATCCGACGCGCCTTGGTCACGCGGCTAAGATATTGCGGCTAAGATACTCAGGCATCCTCGGGAGACCGCAATGCCAAGCTACGACTACGTCACGGTCAACGTTTTCACCCGGCGCCGTTTCGGCGGCAACCCGCTGGCCGTGCTGCCCGATGCCGGCGGTTTGAGCGATGCCGAGATGCAGGCCATCGCCGCCGATTTCAACCTGTCGGAGACGACCTTCGTCCTGCCGCCCGATAACCCAAGAAATCATGCCCGGGTTCGGATTTTCACGCCGAAAACCGAGATGCCTTTCGCTGGCCATCCGAACGTCGGTACCGGCTTTGTGCTTGCCACCATGGCCGGCGACCCGCCAGCACACTACACGTTCGAGGAGATTGCCGGCCTGGTGCGGGTGCATATCCTGCGCGACCCCGGCGGCGCGATTTCGGGCGCACGTATCGCCGCCCCCCAATCGTTGTCGATCGATATCGCGGTGCCGACCGATCTTGTCGCCGCTTGTGCTGGACTGACCGAGGACGACATCGCTACTGATGCCCACACGCCGCTGATTGCATCGGTCGGCACGCCGTTCGTCATCGCCGAGGTGAAGTCCTTGGAGGCGCTTGCCCGGGCACATCCGGATCTGGCGGCATTCCGGCGTGGGGCCAAAGCTCTTCCGAAACTGGCGGAACGCCTCAACCTGCATTTGTATGTGCGCAAGGACGGCGATGCGACGCGCCTGCGTTGCAGGATGTTTGCGCCGCTGTCGGGGGTGCCTGAGGATCCAGCGACCGGAAGTGCCGGTGCCGCGTTGGCCGCACTGATGACATCGATGGCGCCCGGCGAAAATGTCGACTTACATTTCGAGATCGAGCAGGGCGCCGAAATGGGTCGCCCCAGCGAGATCGTCGCCTCGGCAAGAAAAACCGCTGAGGGTCCGGTATCCGCGAGCGTGGCGGGAAGTTGCGTGCCGGTGATGCGAGGTACCCTGACGGTCTAAATTAGACTAAACGATTGGCGTCGCGACGACGAACCGCTGGTACGCCGCCCGCTGGCACAACCTGTCGTACCAGACGCGCAGGGCCGGCAGGTCGGGCCGCGTCAGGCCCTGATAATCCATCCCGAACCAGCGATGGGCATGCACACCCCAGGGGATGTCGCACAGCGTGAACGCGTCTCCAGCGATAAAGGCGGTCAGCTTCAGCCTGGCCTCGATCAGTTGCCAGGCGCGGGCGGTCTCAACAATCGCCGCCTCTACTGCCACCAGGTCCCGATGGTCGGCCGGTGCGCGCACCAAGCCCCAGAACACGCCGGTCATCGGACGGTTGAGCACCGTCTGCTGCGCATCCATCCAGCGGTCGATATTAGCCCGCGCGCGGGGATCCTGCGGCCAGAGCGCGGACCCCGCGGCGTGCACCTGTCCGAGATACCGCAGGATCGCGTTGCTCTCCCACAAACAGAACGATCCCTCCTGCAGCGTGGGCACCAGTTCAGTCGGGTTCATGGCACGGTATTCCACCGTGTCGGTCTTGCCGAACGCGCCACCAGCGTCCACCCGCTCGAATGGCAGGCCGAGTTCGCTCAGCCCCCAGAGAACCTTCATGACATTGCTCGACGTCGCGCGTCCCCACACGATCCGATTCGTGGCTTCGTTCATGGGTCTCCCCCCAACATGGCGGCCGTTGCCGATCGGCCTGGTTGTGGATACGGACGGTGGCCCCGCCTCGGCCCGTCCTGGTATCGCGCATCAGCGAAGCGCGATACGTGGCACTTGGTTTGAAGTGGCCGATTCACGTGGAAATTGTGATCGCTTCGCCACTTACGCTTCTTCATCGCGATCGGACACTGGACCGGGCGCCATTGAGCCGCAACTTGCGTCCAGCCGGCAAGCGGAGCACATCGGCCCGTATGCGCCGTTTGCCGCCGCGAACGCTGGCCGTGCTGGCTGCCCTTGTTGCCGCCGCCGGACTTGGCTTCGCCCACGCACTGGAATTCTGGGGTGAAATCGTGCCCTGCGCGCTCTGCCTCTTGGAGCGTTGGCCATACCGGATCGTCATCGTCCTGGGTTTGTTGGCCGCTGTTGCGCCAAACCGTCTGGCGCGGGCAATTCTGGCCCTGGCGATTCTGTGCCTGCTGGCCGATGCCGCGATCGGCGCCGTGCATGTCGGCGTTGAGATGCACTTCTGGCCAAGCCCGCTCCCCGAATGCGCCGCACCACGGTTCAGCGGCGGGTCGATCGCGGATCGGCTGGCGTCCATGCCAGCCCGTCCCTCCAAGCCGTGCGACGAGCCGACGTTCCTAATCCCCGCCGTCCCATTGTCGCTGGCGGCAATGAACATGCTGTTTGCCCTGGCATTCTCGGCCGTATTGGCCATCTCCTTGACCAGATGGAGAAACCGGCAATGACAGGCGAGCTTCCGGGTGACCTCCCGGCACAGGAAAAAACCGAGCGGATGATCCGGGTGGATCATGCCGGGGAGTACGGCGCGACTCGGATCTATGCTGGGCAGCTCGCTGTGCTGGGATGCAGGCGCCAAGGCGATTTGCTGCGTCGGATGCAGGCGAAGGAGCAGCAGCATCTGCGAACTTTTAACGATCTTATTGCGGACCGACGCGTGCGGCCTACGGCTCTGCTGCCGGTCTGGCATGTCGCCGGTTTCGCCCTCGGCGCGGTCACCGCCGCACTCGGCCAAAAAGCCGCAATGGCCTGCACCGTTGCGGTCGAGGAGGCCATCGACGACCATTACGGCAACCAGCTTGAAACTATGGACGAGACCGAATCGGACCTGCGCCTGACGGTTGAAAAATTCCGCGCCGACGAACTGGAGCACCGTGATATCGCCCTGGCCCACGGTGCGGAGCGGGCGATCGGCTACCGGCTGCTGTCTCGCGTCATAAAATCCGGCTGCCGCGCCGCGATTGCCCTCAGTGAGCGTGTCTGAAATAACACTAATCCTGATTTCGCCACATTTCCGGTGGCGTTTGGACGCAAAGGTGTGGTGAAAATCCTTTCATGGTTTTCACGATTGCACGGCAATGCGACGGGCCGTCATGATCGCCGCTCTTAGCTGGGCTTTGCCCGCCAAAACACAGCCGGCCATACCCGCCGGCCTGCTGGACTATGCGGCAAGCGCACTTGCCGAGCAGATTGACACCGCCCGTCAGCAGGCTATTGCGGATGGGGTGCGGCCAATCCCAACCACCGTTTATCGTGCTCTGCTAGGCTATTTTCCCTCGACGTTGCTCCAGCGCGGCCGCTTCGCAACCGGCTCCAGCCGGCCACTGACCCTCCCGGCGCTCGCATTTTCATACGGCGACGCGACGGCGATCACGCTCGGCGATGTAATCCTGTTCAAGTCCGATCGAATCGCAGAGACCAATCTGAAGCTCTGGGCCCACGAACTAACCCACGTCATGCAGTACGAACGCTGGGGCCTGGAGGGTTTCGCCGAACGCTATGTGCGCGACAGCAGCGCTGTCGAGCAAGAGGCGATTGACAACGCTAACCGCTTCGCCTCCTGGCACGCAGAACACGTGGCGCGATAAATCCATTCACGCAACCTCGCCCGGCTTTCGCCGTTCAGGTCGCGCGACCCAATGGTCGCCCGAACAGTCAGGAGCGAGATATGGACAAGGATCGGGTCGAAGGTTCAGCGCGCCAGGCCAAGGGCGCTGTCAAGGAAACCGCCGGAAAGATGATGGGCGACAAAAAGACCGAGGCCGAAGGCAAAGCCGAGAAGACTGCGGGCAAGGTGCAGAACACCGCCGGCGGTGCGAAGGATGCGGCGAAGGATTGGGCCAACCGCTAGGCCCAACGGAGGGCGCGAACCAAGGCGCCCTCCACTCAGCCCTTTTTCAGGAACGCTGCGATAAGCGGATTGGCCATCAGGGCCGTTAGGTCGTCGTCGGTTGGTAGTTGCGGTCGGTCGCGCTGGACGTTGACCATACAAAGGAAACCAAGCGATTCGTCTTCATTGGCGCGAAACTGATGCCACTTCCACGCCGGAATCGAGACGAGGTCAAGCGCCGCAACGGCCCGAACCTCATCGCCAACCAGGCACTCGCCTCTGCCCCGCAGGATCATGACGGCGTGCGCGTGCTGGTGCCTTTCCAACGTTGAGTAGCCGCCCGCCTCTACCTCGAAATAGCGCAATTCGCATTCCAGCGCGTCGTCGCAAAACAACACTTGGCGGGAGATATCCTTGAATGGGGCACTTCCATCCCGCTTGTAGGGTTGGTGCGCCACCTCGTCCCAACGAAAGCCCGGCCTTGCGCCGCGAAAATAGGCGGAATGTTCGATAGCCATCGGCCTATCCTTTGTCGCTGTCATTGTTCCTGGCGCACCACCAATTCCAGCCGCCTAACGCGCCTCGGACAGACGTCTCACGGCGCTGACGAAGCGTTCCGTCTCCGCGGTGATCTCCTCGCCGGCCAGCAGCAGATTGCCGCCGATCAGCAACATCGTGTCCTTGCCATAGAAATCAAGGATTTCGCCGGTCCGCTCCAGAGTCATGCCCCCGGCCGGTACCGGAAGAGCGGCCTTCAGGCCGTCGTCGGTTCGAGCCGCATTCTCGGCCAGGCGCCCGCACGTCTCTTTGGAGTACCCGAAGCGCCCGCCGAAGCTGGGAAAGATCACCGCATCCGCCCCCATCAGCCGGAACAACGCGCCGATCAGCAGGTCCGGTGAGATCCTCGCAGCGCCGCCCAAACTTGGGTGAGCGAACAACACGATGTCCGGAAACGCCCGGCGGAGCGCCTGCATCGCCGGAAAGCCGCAGATCATTGGGGCAATCATCACGCAGTCCAGCCCCGCGTCCACCACAACCGCCACTTGCTGGCGCATCTGGTCCAGGTCGCCGGTCACGCTCGGGATATACCGTGTCGGATGCCCAGTGAACCGCACCCCTTTCGCCACGGCCGCGGCGCACGCAGCCACGCGATCGGCAAAACGCGCGTAGGTCTGATCCGCCAACCCATGGTCATCCTTGACGAAATCCAGCCCGCCCCGCGCAAGACGTTCCGCCAAGGATGCCAACTGATCGGCTGACATCCCCTGCGGCTTCAACGCCGACCCGGTCAGGGCCGTGGCGCCCAATCGAAGCCGGCGCCGCAAATCGGATACGTCATGCCGCGGACCCCCAAATGCCTTGAGCAACGCCTCGGGCACCCTGACGTCTTTCAGGACGACGTCCTCGTGCAACGACGAATTACCGAAGATCATATTGAGGAACTGACCGGCATCGGCCCCGACCGTTGCAGTGGCCAGTCCGATCCGCACCTCAAACCAGCCATTGCCGATGTCGGAAATATCCTCCACCGCGCCGACCACTTCAGTAATGATCGCGTTGTCCTCGATCGCCGCCAGCGGCATCTCGACGCTCTGCTCGATGGCGACCGCCGACGCCCGAGCCTCGATGTCCGCCGCGCCGGCGCGAATATGGTAGGTGACGGTGAAGCGATCGGTCATGGGTGCAACAGCGCCTGCATCACCCCACCGTTTCAATCGCCATAGGAAACAGCGCGTCCGGGTCATCGACGTGCAGCAGGTGGTAAACACTGAACCGATAGGCAGGCCCGAGCGACACCTCGGGTGGCGTGAACGGAAAAGCCACGTTGCCGGCGGTCGACAGCCGGCCGGGGTAGCCGAAGTGCAGCAGGAACTGCTTGCAGGTTCTTACGACCTCGGACGCCCGTTCGCGCGTCGGCGCAATGCACTCGCCCATGATGAAGACCTCGCTCGGCGGAGGTTCGTTTTCCGGCACCACCATCCGTACGCCGTCGATGCCATAAACACGGAATCGTAACGTGTAATCCATCGGCTGCTCTTCGCAGACCAAGCTTTGCACCAGGTCAGCGACCTGTGGCAGCAGCGCTCTGCACTGCTCGATGAACCGAGGATCGGCTGAACCGCATAGCAGCACCGCCCGCTCGCCGATCTTGCGCGCACCTTCAAGTTTGATCGTCGGATGCGTGCTGTCCCGCCAGGTCGCGCCACTGACGCGGGCGCGGCGATGGTCCACCGCCTCATAGCGCGCGTGGGTCAGGTCCAGCGTGCCATCCGGCTCCTGCATGCTGAACGGATCGGACTGTTCATACAAACTATGCGCCGCCACCGAAGTCGGGGTTGCCCGCCGATCCGGATTCATACTTTCGAGAACGAAACCGTTGTGATCCAGCTCCGCCAGAATGGGATCGCGGCCCCCGGGCACGCAGCACAGCGAAGCGCACTCGATGATCTTCGCCATGTGCATCGAAAGTCCGACAGGAAATCCCAAAACCGCCGGCAGCGCCGCAAATATCGCGGTATCGCATGCTCGGCCGGCGACAATCACGTCCACATCGGATTCGAGCGCGTTTCGAAACGGCCCCATGCCCATCTGTCCGACAATATGAGCCGCTTCAGTAACGTCTTCGACACGCAGCGGCGGCATCCCGTCGAAGTTTGTGACTTGTCCGCAACGAATTGCCTCAAGCAAGACGTTGGGAAAAATATCCGCGCGCATCACCGCCATGCGAAAGCGCAGTCCGTCGCTGCGGGCGATATCGCGGATTATCCCCAGGGTGGCATCCAGATGAGGACCGGCACCGGCCGATCCAGCGCTGCCTATGACGAGCGGCACATCCAGCGCACGAGCGGCGAGCAGCACGCGGCGCAAGTCCCGGCGCGTGGCCTCTGGCGACGTCGCCATCTCGCCCTTGCCGAGATAGGTGGGACCGATGTCGATCGACCCCATGTCGCACCCGATCAGGTCCGGCCGCCGCTCGATGCCCGCCTTGAAGGACTCTGCCGGGATGCCATACCCAAGCTGGCCAGACGCGCCAAGAAGCCGGATCGGACGCGGATCACGGCGGAACGCGGCAATGACCCGGCCGGAGGCGCTCATATCTCGATCCCCAGCAACGGCGCGTGCTGCTGCGCGCCATAGACGTCGCGATCCCCGGGATCACCTGCCATGGTGCTGCGGGCCATGACGATCTTGATCGCCCGGCCCACCGGGTAAGGAATGATTCTGACCTGGTCCGCTGGCAGGCGATAGAGACGGCCGATTGCCTCCGCTCCCAGCGCCGGTGACTGCACGACGCGTTGATAATCCGCATCCGAACCGAACATGATGTCCAGCGTCAGCCGTCGCGGCCCCGCGTTCTTGCTGCGGATGACCTGGGCGATCTCGGAAAGCTTCATGGCCGGTGCAACTCCGCCCGCAGCCGCGTCACCGTCCGGACGCCGTGCTTGAAGACAGCGAGCGGCGCCTTGACCGCGGCGATCGCTTCCTCGGGGGTGGCGGCGTCGAAGACCACGACATCCGCGGGATTGCCGATCGAGATACCATAATCCTTCAGATTCATAATCTTGGCAGATCTTTCGGTCACCATAAAGAAGCACTCGCGCAGCCGGTGCGCCTCGCCGATCTGGCAGACATTGGCCTGCAGGTTCGCCATCCGGATCAGGTTGCCGTCACCCATCGGCGTAAACGGATTGAGAATATTGTTGCTGGAAATTGAACAGTTTACGCCATTCTCCACCAGCACGTTGGCATCCGCCACACCGCGTCTCACGTTGTGATCCTGATCGCGGCCCATCATGAAGAGATCGGTCGCCGGCAACACGGTTACCGCTACACCTGCATCGGCGATTTCGGCCGCCAGCGCCCGCAAATCTGCCGGTCGCAGCGAGGCGTATTTGCAACCGTGTCCGACCGCGACCCGTCCGCCGAGGCCAAATCGCTTCGTCAGTTCGCAGACCAGGTGGATATCCATGTCCGCGGGGCTGTTGCCCGAGTCCAGATGCATGTCGATATCGACATCGAATTCCCGCGCCAATTCGAATATCCGATGGATCTGGCCTCGCTTATCCGGATCATAGTTCGGCGCGGCGCCGATCACCGGCGCGCCCCGCTTCAGCGCCTGCAGCAGCAATTCCTCCGACCGCCGGTTGTTTGTCAGCCCTTCCTGCGGGAAGACGCATAACTCGATGTCGATCGCCCAGGCATAGTCGCGTCGCAACCGCTCCAGCGCATCGAAACTGCGCAGTTCCACGCCGCCGTCCAGCTCGACATGGGTCCGCATCCGTGTGGTGCCGTGCTTGATGCAGTTCTCCAGGGTCGCGGCCGCCCGCTGATAGACGTCTTCTTCGCTGAACGTGGCCTTGACGGCGGCGACCCGCGGAACGGCGTTCGCGCTACGCCCGTCCGCTGGCGGACAACGGTCGATGATGCGGGTCTTATCCAAATGGATGTGGGTCTCGACCAGGCCCGCACATGCCAGGCGCCCGTCAGCGTCGTACACCGGGGCGTCAGCGGTCAGATTTGTTTCAATCGAAACAATCTTGCCGCCCTCGATCCCGATTTCAACAGGGGATTCGCCCAACGGACGCGCACCTCGGATGATCAGGTCCATGCTAGCCTCTCGCGAAAGATAACCAACGCCAATTCGTCGCTGTTGGGCCTGCCTACGATTGCGCCGCTCCCGAAAGCCTCGCAACGGTCTGCGGCTGCGGTGCAGCATCACACCCGCCCCAGCAGCCATCCGCCATACGTGGCGACGACGCACAGCACCACCGACCCGACCGCGTAGCCGAACGCCTGGATCATCTCGCCGCCCTGCATCAGTTCCAACGTTTGCAGGCTGAACGCCGAGAACGTCGTGAACCCGCCGCAGACGCCGGTCATCAGAAAAATGCGGATGTCCGGCGGCAAGCCGATCCGCCCGGGAACCAGCGTAAGCCCGGCCACCACCCCGATGACCAGCGACCCCAGCACGTTGATCAGCAGCGTGCCCCACGGGAACCGTGGTCCGGTGAGCCCGGTCATTACGCTCGTCAGCCAGAACCGGGCGACGCTTCCCATCGCGCCGCCGATCGCCACCGCAACCCATGCGCCCATGAGATGCCCCACCCTTCGTTGCCCTGGGTAAGACTGACACTGGGCATTTCGCTTGAACAGCGGTCACCGGACAGTACGGCGAGGCTGTGTAATCGGGCATCGGCGTTGCATTGCACGCATGGCAATTAGGCTGGCAACCATATGATAACGTAGCTTATGGTGAGCGCTAACATCAGGACGCGCCATTGCACGAGGACGCGCGATTGACCGAATTGCACCGCGATCTGCTGTTTCTGCTGAACGATGTCGCGCGGCTGCTCCGTGTCGATGCTGACAAGCGGGCCCGTCAGCATGGCATGACGCGGGCGCAGTGGGCCATTCTGATCCGGCTGGAACGCCAGCCCGGCATCTCCCAGAAGGAACTGTCCGAACTGCTGGAAGTCGAGCCTATCACCGTCGCCCGCTTGATCGACCGGCTGGAGGCCCGTGGCATGGTCGAACGCCGCCCGGACCCGCGCGACCGGCGCATCTGGCGACTGCATCTGCTGCCTCCCGCCCGCGACGTCTTGCACGAGATCGACGATCAACGCGCCGACATGACGCGCATGGTGACCGCCGGAATCAACGACAGCGCTATCGAAATCATGATCGAGGCATTGGTGCGAATGAAAGCAACCCTGACGCAAGAGGCACATGCAGCACGTCGGGCCGTTGATCCGGCGCTGGCCGAAGCGCGGGAGGTCGTCTGATGTCTCAAGCCGCAATGTCTGGACCGGCCCCTCGGGTCGCTGAACGGGTGACCGAGGCGCGCTCTCGCCGCCGCATCAGCCGCACTGCGATCCGCCCGCTGCTGATGCTCGGCGGCATTGCCGTGGTCATCATCGGCGCCGGATACTACTGGCTCACCGGCGGACGCGTAGTGTCGATCGACGATGCCTACGTCCGCGCGGCCAAGGAAGTCATCGCCACCGACGTTTCCGGTATTGTCGCCACGGTGCCGGTGCATGAAGGTCAGCATGTGAACGCTGGCGATGTGCTGTTGCACCTCGACTCGCGCCCGTTTCTGATCGCCCTTGCCGGCGCGAGTGCCAACCGGGACGGCATGGTTTCCACGCTGAATGCGATGAAGCTCGACTACAAGCGCATGCTGCGCGAGGTCGAGGTTAGGCAGGCGGAGCTTGAGTCCGATCAGGCCAATTACGACCGCTACGCCGGCCTGATCAAAAGTGGTGGTGTAACGCGCGCCGACTATGACAACGCCCGCTTCCGGCTGATGGCCGACAAGCAGGCTGTCGAGGCGCTTAAAGTCACCGCCCAGGTGCAACTGGCGCGTCTGGGCGGCGATCCGGAGGCCGATGTCAGGACCATGAACGACTACCTCCAGGCACAGGCACGCGTGGACGAGGCCAAACGTCAGCTGGATCACACCGTCATCTACGCGCCGTTCAGTGGCATCGTAACGCAGGTGGAGACGGTGCAGCCGGGGATGTATCTCGCGGCGGCCACCGCGGCGTTCGGGCTGGTCTCGGACAATAACGTCTGGATTGAGGCGAATCCGAAGGAAACCGAGCTGACTTACGTCAAGCCAGGCGATGCGGTGGATGTGGCGGTCGATACCTACCCCGGCCGCACCTGGAAGTGCGAGGTCGAGTCCATCGCGCCCAATAGCGGGTCGGAGTTTTCGGTGCTGCCGGCGCAGAACACCTCCGGCAACTGGGTCAAGGTGGTGCAGCGCATCCCGGTCCGCATCAAGGTCGAGCACAAGGCTGGTGACCCGGACCTGCGTGCGGGTATGAGCGTGATCGCCGACATCGACACTGGCCATCACCGTAGCTGGCGAGATCTGTTTTAGATCATGGATCATGTTCTTGGCCGCAGCCCTGCGGCCGTTTTCGTGGCCAGGGGCGCGGCGGCGAGGTCTATCTCCCACTGCGGTCAATAGCACATGGCCGCAGCACAGCAGGAACGCGTTCCGCATCGGCTGATCATTACCCTGTGCACTGTCGGTGCGACGCTGATGCAGGCGTTGGACCAGACGATCGCCAATGTAGCCCTACCCTATATGCAGGGCAGTCTCTCGGCGACCTATGACGAGATCACTTGGGTCCTGACGTCCTACATCACCGCGGCGGCGATCATGACAGCCCCGGTGGGCTGGTTGGCGTCCCGGTTCGGTCGGAAATACCTGTTCATCACCTGTTTGGTCGGCTTCACCGTCACCTCGATGCTGTGCGGGGCGGCGCAGTCGCTGCCGCAGATGGTGCTATTTCGCATATTGCAGGGCGTATTCGGCGCGGCCCTGGTGCCGCTTTCGCAAACCACCATGATGGATATCTATCCACCAGAGCAGCGCGGCACCGCCATGGCGATCTGGGGCGTCGGCGTGATGGTCGGACCCATCCTCGGCCCCACACTCGGCGGCTACCTGACCGAGATGTACAACTGGCGATACGTCTTCTACATCAACCTGCCATTCGGCATCCTCGCCACGCTCGGCCTGACCTTTTTCATGCCGCGGTCTTTCGGCAACTTTTCACTTCGCTTCGACTGGATCGGCTTCGGCGTGCTGTCGCTTGGGATCGGCGGTTTGCAGATGATGCTCGACCGTGGCCAGAACCAGGACTGGTTCACATCCAGCGAAATTATCGTCGAGGCGGTGGTTGGCGGCCTCGGGGTCTACCTGTTCGTGGTCCACATGCTCACGGCCAGAAAGCCGTTCATCCCGCCGACGCTTTTCAGGGACCGAAATTTTTCCGCCGGGCTGATGCTGATGTTCGCGACCGGCACCATCCTGGTGTCAAGTTCGTCACTGATGGCACCCTGGCTGCAGAACCTGGCGAACTATCCGGTCGAGACCGCCGGCCTGATCATGGCCCCGCGCGGCATCGGCACCATGACCGCGATGATGACGGGCGGGCGGCTGTCGGCGAAGATCGACCCGAGGAAGCTGATGGCGGGCGGCATTCTGGCGCTCGCCTGGTCGATGTGGGAGATGACGGGTTGGACGCCCGACGTCTCTCAGTGGACGATTGTTATTACCATCATGATACAGGGCGCCGGCCTTGGTTTCGTGTTCCTGCCATTGCAGGTCCTGGCGTTCGCGACGTTGCCGCCGCAGTACCGCACCGATGGCGCCTCCTTGTTCAGCCTGTTCCGCAACATCGGTGCGGCGATCGGCGTATCGGCGACCTCCGCGATGCTGGCGCACAACACGCAGGTGCTGCATGAGTCGATTGGGGCGTCGGTAACGCCGTTCAATCGCGCCCTGCAGGGTGGTGGTATGGTCACCCGGCTGTGGAACCCGCTGCACATCCATGGTGCTGCCATGATGGACCAGTTGGTCAACCAGCAGGCACAAATCATCGCCTATATCGACGACTACTGGATAATGATTTTCACCACCTTGCCATCGCTGGCGCTGCTGTTCCTCATGCGGCGGCCGCGCATGACCGCGGCAGCTCCGGCGGAGGCACACGCGGCACTGGACTAGTTTCTGCATAGAGGGTTCGACCCGCTACACAGGGCGCTACACGGGGGGCCTTCGTTTTCCACCGTTTGTCAGTCTGGTGAGAGTCCGAGCGGGGACGGCGGCTCCGACCGATAGCTGGGTTCCAGGCTGTCAGTCCGAAGTCCGATTTTTGGCCGAAAGCGGACTGGCGGGTTTCGGGTTTGGGACCGAGCGACGCAGACAATGGCGGGAGGGTCGCAGTCGGCATCAACCGAACAAAGGCGGTCGCGATTCGCCGTATCAGGTGATCCTGGAAGCAGACATTCAGGAGGCATCGTGTCGACGGCTTCGCGCCTGTCTCGGACCAAGGCGAATATCTCGCGGAAGCACGGGAGCGGACATTCTGGGCATTCCGGGTTAGTCATGAACGTTCGTCGGGGTGCTATCCGAGCGGCCCCAATGTCTGCTAGTCGTCGTTGCAGGCAATGTTCTGCGGAAAATATTATGGAAGCGTCACCGGCCCAGGTTATCCAGTACTTTAATGGCGAGAAGCAGAATTTGATCCCACTGTTTCAGCGCCCGTACTCCTGGCGCTTACCGAATTGGAAAACGCTGTGGGATGACGTCCTGGTTCAATACGACGCCGACGACAAGTCGGCGCACTTTATGGGCACCATAGTATCCGTTCCTGCGCGGAGCGTGCCAGTGGGCGTCAGCAAATTCCTTATCATAGATGGGCAGCAGCGGCTCACAACGGTCTCAATCCTGCTCGCGGCGCTTCGCGATACCCTCGACGAGAACTCGTCGGCGCGAATTCAGGAGGTTTACCTTACGAACCGTTTCCGTGATCCTGAGGACACGCTAAAATTCGTCCCCACCCAAATCGATCGCGATCGGTATCGTTCGATTATTTTGGATCGCTATGTTCCCGACGATCAGAGCCTAATGTCCGAGGGGTATGCCTACTTCAAGAACCAGTTGCTCAAAGGCCTGGACCCCAACGGGGATCCCATCGATCGCGCCAAGGTTCTGACGACGGTCGAGCGCGCACTGCAGGTCGTCATGATCAACCTCGGTGATGACGACGATCCCTACCTGATCTTTGAAAGCCTGAACTTCAAGGGAGAGCCACTTACGCAAGCGGATCTGGTCCGGAACTATATCCTGATGCGGTTCCGGCACTCAATGTCGGCGGGCGGCGAGCAGGAACGCATCTATACAATGTATTGGGCGCCGACGGAGCAGCGGCTTGGTGAGAACATCACCGAATTCCTAAGGCACTACGCCATGAAAGGTGGCGACAACGTCTATCAGAGGGGTATCTACGCCGCCACAAAGTTGCTCCTGAAAGGTATGGGTGAACCGGCTGGCGTCGAGGCGGAGTTGGTTCGGATGAGCAGCTTCTCCGCGATGTACGCCAGCATCCTCGATCCGTCGTTGGAGCAGACGCCCTCAATACGAAAGCGACTTGTCAACTTGAAAAGCCTCGACGTGGGAACGTCATATCCATTGCTTCTGCGCCTGTTTGAAGGGCGACGCGCGGGCGAGATCAGCGTCGATGATCTTGAAAACTGCTTAGGGCTTATTGAGTCTTTCGTCGTTCGCCGGGCCGTGTCGGTCGTTCCAACGAATGCATTGAACAAGCTCTTTCTCCAGTGGGCGCGC